>CAIUDO010000540.1 GCA_903897935.1 uncultured Pseudomonadota bacterium | reverse complement strand
GACCGCGCTGGAGGCCGTCCCGACGTGGGCGCCGGAGGCCGAGAAGGCGGCGGCGTGGGGCCTCCAGTTCGAGGGCGAGCGGGCGGAGGCCGAGGCCGCGCTCCTCGACGTACAAGCCGAGCAGCTGCTGCACCAGGCGCTCGCCTGGCTCCCCGACCTGCCCGAGGCCCTGCTCGGCCTCGCCGAGCACAGCCTGCGCGCGCTCCAGCAGGCCGAGCGCGACCGCCGCGACGCCGACATCCGGCGTTGGCGTGCGCTCCTGGAAGACTACACCCGCAGGCTGCCGCCCGGTCACCCCGCGCTGGCGCCCTACCGCGCGTGGCTCGACGGCCGGGGCACCTGGGCCGTCGACACCGCGGCGCCGGGCATGCGGCAGCGGGTGTACCGGTACGTGACCGGCCCGGGGCGCATGGTCCTCGAGCCCGTCCCGGGCGCCGCGACCGCGCCAGGAACGCCGCTGACGTTACCGATCGGCAGCTACGTCGCCGTCGTGACCGCCGGCCGGGCGCAGGTCCGGGTCCCGTTCGTCGTCACGCGCGGCGGCCACGGCACGCTGACCGACGCCACCGGGCGCCCCGTGCGGCTGCTCATCCCCGACGACCTCGGCCCGGACGACGTCTTCGTGGCCCCTGGGCGCTGGTGGTCCGGCGGCGACGAGCGCGCGGTCGGGAGCGGCCCGGGCGTCGAGCGGTGGACCGGCGCGTTCGTGATGCGGCGTTACCCCGTCACGAACACCGAGTACATCGCGTTCCTCGACGATCTGGTCGCGCGCGGCGACGAAGCTGCGGCGCTTCGCTACGCCCCCCGGGAGCGCGGCGGCACCGTCGGCGAGGTCGGTCCGGTCATCTATGGGCGCGACGATCGGGGGCGGTTCGTGCTGCGCGCCGACGTCGACGGGGACGTCTGGCAGCCCGCGTGGCCCGTCTTCAACGCGGACTGGCACGGGGCGGTCGCGTTCGCCGCCTGGACGGCCGCGCGGACCGGACAACCGTGGCGGTTGCCGACCGCCGACGAGGTCGAGAAGGCGGCGCGGGGTGTCGACGGGCGGTTCTACCCGTGGGGAGACCGCTTCGACGCGTCGTGGTGCTGCATGCGGGACAGTCACCCGGGTCGGCCGGAGCCGGCGAACGTCACGGACTTCCCGCTGGACGAGAGTCCGTACGGGGTGCGGGGCCTCGCTGGGAACGTACGGGCGTGGTGCGCCGACGGGCCGTCCCCTGGGCGGCGCTTCGATCGGGGCGGGTTCTGGCTCGCCAGCGCGACCGAGTGCCGGTCCGCCGACGTGCACGATCACGAGGAGACCCATCGCGCGGCCGAGGTGGGTGTTCGCCTCGTCCGGAGCGTCTGACGCCGCATCGGCAGCCCATCGGCGGTTGGACGCATCGAGAAACCCGAACCGTTACCTCAAGGTAACGCTTCACTTTTCTACCCGTTGGCTGGAGGCCCAGCGCGGTCTCCATCGCGATAGGCGGCCACTACCATGGAAAAGACGCCGAGCGCGACGACATAGCCGCCCGTTCGCGAGCGCGCTCCGCATGGGGGGCTGCGGCGCAAGCTGCGATGTGTGGCGGCTCTCCGGACTGAGTCAGCAACCGGGGTTGAGGGTTGGCATGATCCGCACGGGTCGCTATCTCGTTGACCTCGACGTCTCCTCGCGCCCCGAGGTCGCTCCCGGTGCAAGCGCCCCCACTCCTGACGATCCTCGACCGGACCATCCGCGCCCTTTGGCCGCGGCGAGCGCAGCAGGAGCTGCTGCTCGACCTTGGCGAGCGGAAGAGCTGGGACGCCAACGACTACCAGGAGGCGCTCGCGTGCGCATGCGCGTGGCTCGGTGACGAGCTCAGCCTCCGCGCCGACCCGCAGAGCGCCCATACGCCTGCTTGGCGGGTTGATCCAGCCTCGTTCCGCGACCTCGGCGCCCGCCACGGATGGACCGGTGGCTCGAGTGGCGTCGCGAAGTGGGCAGAGGCGATCGCCCCGGCGGTGGGGTCATCACCCAAAACCCTGGTCAACAGCCTGACACGCGGCCTACGCTCCGACCGCTCCGACCATCGCTGGCTGGTCAGCGTGGCCCACGCTGCGGGTACGTCGTCATCGTGGACCCAGATCGACGCTTGGCTGTATCACCGCCGATCGGCGGCGAGCGTGTCGGCGGCGTTGTCGTCGCTGGGCGCGAACGGGCAGTACTCCGCGGGCGACGCGACCCTGGTGTTCAGCCTGCTGGCGCTCTGGCAGCGGCGCAGGCCGACCCAGGCAGCACGCTCGAACAAGAGCCAGACGCGCACACGCCGCGAGACGCCAAAGCCGGTCGCGGCCCTCAGGTCGAGCTTGGCCTCGCCGGGCCAGCTCCCTCACCTGCTCCGGCTCGCCCGAACCCTCGCCGCAGGCCGGGACCTCGCCCTGCTCGGAGTCGAAGCAGCGCTCACCGAGGCGCACCTCGCCCCGCACGCGGCGAGGCGCAGCAGCAGTCGCGACACATGGGACGGCGAGACTTGGCTCCGAGCCGTCGAGGTCGCCGTGGCCGACTTCCGAGACCTGGTCAGCGTCGACGACGCGGCCGTGATCGGGTTCCGGATCGAGCGGATGCGCGCCTGGCGTGAGGCACGCCCGTTGGTTTCCCATCACCCACCTGCGAGCGCACCCTACGTCGAGGCCTCGATGGCGCTCGAGGCCACCCGCGCTGGGGCCGCTCCGGTCGCGACCTTCTCGCCACACACTCCTGGAGTGCTCATGCTCCTTCCCCTCCTCCGCAGCCGCGGCCTCGTGGCCGCGCCGTGACGCGCGCCAACGGCTACTTCGAAGCGTTCGTGAACGCGCGTGCCTTTCGTCCCGGCCCACCCGAGCACGCGCTCATGGCCGGGGTGACCGAGATCGTCCGCGCCGTCATCCCCCGCAGCCAGGTTCGTTGGGCTGGCTCCCAGCGAAAAGGGACCGCCATCGCGGACAGCGACCTCGACCTGTGCGTCGAGTCCGGAGACGCCGTCACGGAGGCCAATCGGCGCGAGCTGCGCGGCGAGCTCGAGCGGCGGCTCGCCCGCCCCGCGCGCGTGCTGAGTCACGCGATCCGCCTGCCTGCCGATGGCGGCCGTCCGAAGGTCGACATCGCGTTCGCCAACGCCGCCTTCGGCAGCCGCCCGCTGCCCGACGCCGCGTCGTTCCACGACCGGAAGGCGAGGCAGGCGACCGCGCGCGGGCTCAAGCTGTGGTCGCGGGGCGCGAACGTGCCGCACCTCCCGGGGTGGGTCATCGAGGCCCTCGTGGTGCACCTCGACCCGAACGCCGACGACAGGCTGCCGCTCGATCTGTTCCTTCGGGTGATCGCCTGGCTCGACGAGCGCGCCACACCGGCCGCAGTGGAGTCGGTCTTGCGCCCCGCGGCGTTCCCCCGATGGAACCCGGACTGGTCGTCGCGACTGCCTGGACGCGTGGAAGCGATCCGCAACCACGCCCGCGCGCTTCGCCGCCGACCGCCACAGCCTGATTCATGGCGCTCGACCGACGATGTGGCGCGGTGGCTCGCTGGGTGAAGATCTCGGGAGGGATGCCGGGGCTCGAAACGAGCACATTCATCGTGCGACCACAAACAAACACGGTCGCGAGGAGAATCCGATGGCAGACAAGAAGCCCTCCCCGGGCGACCAGCGTTCCAATGTGAAGAACCCGAACAACCCGGCGCACGACGCGGCGCGCGACAACCGCGCGAACCAGCTGAACCCGAACCATACCCCCACCAAGCGCGGCGGCGGCGGCACGCCCGGCCCCCGCTGACCGAGGAACCGATGTCCCAAAGCTCCGCACCAAGCACGCTCCCCGTCGCCACCGCGACGGGGGGCGTCCCCGCCGACCTCACCGCGCGCCTGCGGGCGCTACGCGACGGCCTGCTCACCGGCCTCGTCGAGCGCGACGTAGCGATCCGGTTGGCGCTGATCGCCGCGCTGGCGGGAGAGCACCTGCTGATGGTCGGTCCTCCGGGCACCGCCAAGAGCCTCGTCGCGCGCCGGCTGCACCTGGCGTTCGACCAAGCCAGCTACTTCGAGCGGCTGCTCACCCGCTTCACTGTGCCGGAGGAGCTGTTCGGGCCGTTGTCGATCAAGGGGCTGGAGGAGGATCGGTACGAGCGACTTACGAGCTCCTACCTGCCCACCGCGTCGATCGCGTTCCTGGACGAGATCTTCAAGGCCAACAGCGCCATCCTCAACGCGCTCCTCACGCTGCTCAACGAGCGCGAGTTCGACAACGGCACCAAGCGCGAGCGGGCGCCCCTCATCGCAGTCGTCGGCGCGAGCAACGAGCTGCCCGAGGGCGAGGAGCTCGACGCGCTGTTCGACCGCTTCTTGCTTCGGCTGCACGTCGGGCCCGTGTCGAAGGCGGGGTTCCCTACGTTGTTGGGCCTGCGGGGTGAGCCGACGCCTGGGACGGTCGCGGCGCTCCGGCTGACCGCAGCCGATCTTGTCGCCGTGCAGGGCGCCGCCCAGGCGGTAGCGGTCCCGGACGACGTGGTCGCGCTGCTGTGCGACCTGCGCGATTGGTGCATCGCCGAGGGGGTCGAGGTGTCCGACCGGCGGTGGCGGAAGGTAGTCAAGCTGCTTCAGGTGTCGGCCCTGACCAACGGGCGGCAAGCGGTGTCGATCTGGGACTGCTGGTTGCTCCAGCATTGCTTGTGGAACGAGCCCGAGACGCACCAGAAGCTCTACGATTGGTACGCGGCCAGGGTCGGCGCGAGCGCTGCCATGGACCCGTCGAGGCTGACCAAGATCGTGGTCTCTTGGGAGGGCAGGCTCAAACAAGACCAGGAGAGTCGGTCTCAGGCCCGGGATGCACAGGGCCACCAACCACTCTACCAAGGGGTGAACGGGTACCCAACTACCAACGTGCACGGCCACAGGCAAGCGATGCGAGGAAACGACAAGCTCTACCTTGCACCAGCAACGTGTTAGCACGCTCCCCCGTACGTGATCGCCGTCGCCGCATCCGGCTGCGTCCCCGCTTCGGGCACCGGCCCCAAGTTGGCGATGGAGGGCACATGCCGGCACCCGTCACCACCGATCTCGTATGGCGCACGATGGAGCGCGAGCTGTTCGCCGTGCTCGCCTGGGTCACCCCGGGTGGAGAGGCCCGCAGCACCGGCGTCGTCTACGTCGTGCACGACCGCAAGCTGTACGTCGGCACCGGCGCGACGTCGTGGAAGGCAAAGCAGATCGCCAAGAACCCACGCGTCGCCATGACGGTGTGCATGGCGCGCCGGGTGCCGCTCATGCCGTGGATCCAGGTTCCGGACGCCACCATCGCGCTGCACGGCGTCGCGAGGCTGCTCGAGGTGGGGTCCGTCGACCCGCAGGTGCTGAAGAAGCTGTACCGCGGGATGGAGGTCGACGAGGCGTTCAAGGCCGACAATGTGGTGTTGGAGATCGTCCCTGAGGGGGACTTCGTCACCTACGGCGTGGGGGTCTCGTTGCTCACCATGCGCCGGCCAGCGGAGGCGCGCGGGCGGGCGCCGGTCGTCGCGTAGACCGAGGCTCGAGGGGGGCGGAGCAATCCGCGTCGAACGTACGTGGGTCGGGAGCAACCCGGCTCCAACTTGACAGCACGGCCACGGCCGGCGGGTGGTCCGACCGGCCATGCGGCGGGGTGTTCGATTGTGCAGCTTCGCTCGTGGCGGCGCGGATGGGCCCGTCCCCACCGCAGGGCGTCTGTCAAGTTGAAGCGGGATTGCTCCCAGGCCACGTACGTTCGAGGCCGATTGCTCCGCTGACCCGACCTGCCAAGACTACGCCCAAAACAAGCGCAGGGCCGAGCCATCAGCCATAAGCCACCAGCTTTCAGCTTGATAATGGCGCGATGGTGACCCAACCGACCTTCACCTGAACGCGAACAACCCGGTCGACGGCCGCTGAGCGATGCATGGCTTTGACCGGGCGGACCGCTGACCGCTGACTGCGGTCCGCTTGTTCAAGGACTACTCCGGCTCCCGCACCGGCCCAGCGTCGAGTCGCAGCCGGGACACGACCTCGGGATCCGCCGGGCGGTACACCCGCTCCCGCGGCGTGACGATCGCCGCCACCCCGCCAGACGACAGCCGCGCCCGCTGCTCCGCGACGAAGTCGGACAGGTCGATGACCTCGACGAGCTCGCGCCTCCCGAACGCCTCCAGCACCTCGCCGCGCAGGCCGAGCTGCAAGGCCCGCCGGTCCAACCTGGCCCCCGACGGGTGGTGGTCCGGGTCCCACTGGAGCCGAACCAACGACCGCCCCACCGCGTGCGCCCAATCCTCCGCGGTGGCGAACTGTTCGGAGTCCCACGACGACGGCACCGCCGCCGCGAGCAACGCGTCGAAGAACACCCTGCGGACCCGCAGCGCGAGCGTGACCTCCTGGCCCTCCTTCGTGCCCCAGCCCGAGCGGTACATCATCCACAAGAAGTTGGGCTTCACCCAACTCATTCGGGAGTAGCTGAACTCGCCGCCGAACGCCCCGTGCTCGGCGGCGAACCGTCCGATGGCCGGTCGATACGCTTGGTACACCACCACGGTCTCGTCGTCGTACTGCGCGAGGATGTGCCGACCTTCACGCGGCCACACCCGCACCTGATCCAGGTACGGCTCGGTCACCAACCCCACCTCCGCGCCGCGTCTATCGGAGCAGCAACCGCAGCGCGCGGATTCCGCCTGATCAGCGGACGCCGCGGGCGGCCTCCGTCGCCGCGACCGCCGCCCACCGCTCCTCGGTGGCCCGGGCGCGCGCCACCGCCGCCTCGTCCCGCGCCCGACGCGCGTCGATCCACGCGTTCACGTCGACCAGACCAGCCTCGAACAACGCGTCGACCCGCGACCACGCGTCGGCCGACGCCGACACCGCCACGTCGAGCGCCTCGATCACGCGCTCGGCAGCGGCGAGATCCGCCTCCGCCGACACCAACGCCACGCGCAGGCCGCGCTCCTGCTCCTCGACCCCGAGCCGGGCGGCGTCTGCGGCCGCGCGCGCCCCCCGCGCGTCGGCCAAGCCGGGCCCCAAGATCGGCATCGAAGCCCCCACCCCGACCGACCACCCGGGACCGGACCCGCCCGACGCCACGTACTCGGCGACGTCTGCCGACGCCGACACCGACGGCGCGAGCGACCACAACGCGGCGGCGCGAGCGGCGTCCGCCGCGCGCTGCGCCTCCTCCGCGGCCTCCAACGCCGGGTGCCGGCCGGTCGCCGCCCCGGCGGACGCGCCGCCGAGCCCAACCAGCTCCGAATCACACACGATCTCCACCCGCAGCAAGGCCTGCAAGGACGCACACGCCGCCACCTCGTCGGCCTCCGCCCGCGCTACGTCCGCGCGCAGCAGCGCCGCCTCCGCACGCGCGCGCGAGCCGTCGGCGACCGGCAACAACCCGGCGTCCACTCTCGCCAACACCGCGGAGGCGCCACGTTCGGCGTCGACGGCCGAGCCCTCCAGAACCCGCGTGACCTCGGCCGCGACCACCGCGGCCGCGTACAGCCGGGTGACCTCGGCGCGCGCGTCGACCCGCGCCCACGCCGCCATCGCCTCCGCGCCACGCGCCGACGTCCGCGCGGACGCCGCCCCCAGCCACACCGACGGGTCGATGAGCACCAGGCGGGCGTTGGCCCCCGCCGACACCTGGGTCGTCGCCGGACGCTCGATGCCGATCGCGGTGAACCCACCGAACCGGCCGAGATCCGCCGTCGCCGTCACCGAGGGCAGCGCCCCCCACACGGCCGCCCCCGCGGCGGCGGCCGCCGCGTCGGCCTCGGCGTCGGCCCGCTCGACCATGATCGCGCGCGACGTGGCGATCGCCCGGGCTTCTTCGAGGTCGAGCGCCCACGCGGACGCCGCGAGCCAGACGATCACCGGTGCCCCCGCAAGCGCCACAGCAGCGTGAACAGCGCCGGGACCACCACCAGCGTGAGCACGGTGGCCAATGACAAGCCGCCCAGCACGACCGCCCCGATGCCCCGGTAGAGCTCGCTGCCCGACCCGGGCATCAGCACCAGCGGCAACAGGCCCGCCAACGAGGTCAGCGTGGTCATGAGCATCGGGCGCAGCCGCCGCTCCACCGCGCGCCGCACCGCGACCGCCAGCGCGTCGCCCTCCGCCAAGAAGACCAGGGCCGCGTCCACGACGAGGATCGCGTTGTTGACGACCACCCCGAGCAGCATGACGAACCCGAGCGCCGTCATCATGTCGAGCGGCTGCGGCGCCAAGAACGCGTCGACCGCGCCGAGCGCGAGCACGCCGCCCGCGGCCGCCATCGGCACCGTGACGAGGATGGCGATCGGCGCCAGGAGATCCTCGAACAGCGCCGCGAGCAGCAGGTAGCTGATCAACAGCGCGAGCAGGAGCGTCTGGCCCATCTGCGCCTTCGCGAGCTCGAGCTTCGAGCTCGTGCCAGCGAGGTCGACGCGCACCTCGTCGGGGATCGCGCCTTCGTCCCGCAGCTTGTCGATCGCCTCGGCGCGGATGGTCGCCATCGCGTCCTCCAGCGCCGTGTCGTCGCCCGGTGAGACGCGCAAGGTGATCGCGCGGCGGCGCTCGATGCGCTGGATCGTGGACGGACCGATGGTCTCGACGAGCCGCCCCATCGACCCGACCGTCACGACGGCCCCGCTCGGGGTGGCCAACGGGCTCGCCCCGAGCTGCTCGGGCGTCTCCGCGGACCGAGTGGGCTGCAACACGACGTCCAGACGGGGCTCCCCCTCGGGCCCGAACGCGCCGATGATGCTGCCGTCGACCAGCGCGTCGACCGCCGCGCCCAACGCCCCCGCGCTCAGCCCGACCCGCGCCATGTCTTCGCGGCGCGGCACCACGCGCAGCTCGGGCGCGCCGAGATCGAGCGACGGGATCGGGCGGATCTGAGCGGTCGGCAGCAGCGGCTTGAGCGCGCCCATCAGCCGACCGCTCGTCTCGAGCAGCACGCCAAGGTCGGCGCCGCTGACCTCGACGTCGATGGTGCGGCCACCGTCGAGGTTGCGCCCGAACAACCCAGCCTGCGACGCCACGCCGATCGACCCCGGGATCTCGCGCAGCTTGCTCCGGTAGAACGCAACCAGATCGCCGATCCGCGCGTCGTCGATCGTGCTCGCGCCGATGAACGCGAACCCGCTGCGGGCGACGAAGAACGACCGGTACACCGCCGGCACACCGTCGACGTCCACCCCGAGGTGCGGCGCCATGCCAGCCTGAAAGTCCCGCCCCACCTGCATCATCTCCGACACCGAGGTGCCCGGAGGGGCGATCACCTGCCCGAACAGCAGGTTGCGGTTGCCGGTCGGCAGGTACTCGAGCGGCTGCAACAGCGTCACCGCGACGAGCGTGGTGGAGGCGACCGCCGCGGCCACGACGGCCATCGCCCGCCAGGTCCCGGCGGTCACCCACCCGACCATCCGCCCGACCCGCGCCGCCAGCGCGCCCGGAGCCTCCGCTTCGGCCGCGACGCGCTCGCCGCCCAACAGCCGCGCCGCGAAGCTCGGGATCACGAGGATCGACACCACCAACGACAACGAGACCGCCAGCGCGACGGCGAGCGCGATGTCGCGCAGGAGCTCGCCGACCTCGTCTTGCCAGCCGATGATCGGCACGAACACGACCACGGTGGTCGCCGTGGACGCCAACAGCGCGCCCCACACCTCGCGCGTGCCTTCGATCGCGGCGGTGCGCAGGTCGACCCCGGGCTTCCGGCGCCACAAGTCGATCGACTCCAGCACCACGATCGCGTTGTCGACGACCATGCCGACCGCGAACGCCATGCCCGCGAGCGACACCACGTTCACCGTGCGCCCCAGCAACGACATGCCGAGCGCGGTGCCGATCACACACACCGGGATCGCCACCGCGACCACGGACGCTGCCCGGATCGATCGTAAGAACAACACGAGCACGAGCATCGCGAGCAAGCCGCCGACCACGATGTTCTGCTCGACGAGCCACAGCGCGTCTTCGATGTACCCGACCTGGTCGGACGCCACGCGGAGCTCGAGCCCCGCCGCCGCGAGCCGCGTCTCGTTGAGGCGGTCCACCTCGGCGCGCACCGCGCGGGTGACCTCCAGCACGTTGAAGCCCGCCTCACGCGACAGCAGCATCGCCATCGCCTCGTGGTCGTCGCCGATCACGTACGCCTCGCGCTCGGCGAGGCCCTCGCGCACCTCCGCCACGTCGCCGAGCCGCACCGGGACGCCGTCGCTGCCGACGCGCAGGACCACCCGCTCGAGGTCGACGAGGGCGTCGGGAGCGACCTCGGTGCGGACCAGGTAGCTGCGCTTGCCGAGCTCGACGTCGCCGCCGGACACGTCAACGAGCTCGCCCTGGACCGCGCGCGTGATCTGCTCGACGGTGACGCCGCGCCCGGCGAGCGCGGCCGGGTCGAACCGCACCTCGATCTGCGTGCCGCGGCCGCCGAAGTACCGGATGTCGGCGACGCCGGGCACGCGCTTGAGCCGGGCCACCACCTCGTCGTCGGCCCAGGTGCGCCAGTGCCCCACGTCGGCGCCGGACGGATCGTGCAGCAGCAGCACGGCGAGCGGCGGGCCCGCGCTGTCGGCCGTGGCGATCACGGGCTGGCGCGCGTTCTCGGGGTACCGGGGCACCTCGGCCAGGCGGTTCGACACGCGCACGAGCGCCTCGTCGAGGTCGGCGCCGACGGCGAGCTCGAGGGTGAGCGTGCCCTGGTTGCTGGTGGCCTCGCCCGTCATCCGCTTGAGGCCCTGCAGCGTCTTGAGCACCTCCTCCTGTTCGACGAGGATCTCCCGCTCGATCTCGGTGGGCGCCGCGCCCGGCCAGCGCGTGGTCACCGTGATCGTCGGCGTCTCAATGTCCGGCGTGAGCTGGATCGGCAGCGTCAGCATGGACATCACGCCGAACAGCGACACCAGCAGCACCGCCATCAACACCGCGACGGGCCGCCGCACCACCCACTCGATCACGGGATGACCTCGACCTTGGCGCCAGGCGCGAGGCGCTCGTTGCCGCGCACCACCACGACGTCGCCCGCGACGACGCCCGAGCTCAGCATCACCCGGTCGCCCGCGCGCGCGAGCACCGTCACCGGGGACGCGACCGCGGCGCCATCGACCACCTTGACCACCCGCGGATCCCCCGCCGTCAGCACGAGCGCGTCGCGCGGCACGACGACGCCGGTCGGAGCGGCCGGGATCGAGAACGACACGTCGACGGTCAAGCCCGGCACGAGGTCGGGTGACGGCGCCTGCAGCCCGACGCGGACCCGCGCGGTGCGCGCCTCCGAGTCCAGCGCCGGGACCGCGCCGACTACGACCGCAGGCAGATCTTCGCGACCGTTGACCAGCACCTTGGTGCCGATCGGCAGCCGCCCCACCAGCTCGCGGCCGACGTCCACGTGCACCTCGACGTCGGCGTTGGAGACGAGGCGGATCACCGGGTCGCCCGCGCGTACGTAGTCCCCCGGGGAGACACGGCGCTCGGCGACGACGCCGTCAAACGGGGCGTCTACCCTGTACAACGCGAGGTTCGCCGCCGCCCGCGCGCGCTGGGCCTTGGCGCCGCGCAGCTTCGCCTCCGCGACCGCGAGGTCAGCCTCGGCTTGTTCTCGTTCGAACGGGGACAACACGCCGTCGCGCACCCGCAACGTGCGCTCGAGCGACTGCGCCGCGAGGTCCCGGCTGGCCGTCCACTCGGCGACCGCCGCGTCGGCCGCTTGCAGCTCGGCGGAGGGCACGCCGTCGTCGACGACGAGCAGCCCGGCGCCGCGGACCACGGGATCGCCCTCCCGAACCGACACCCAGTCGACCGCGCCGGCGGCGCCCGCCGACAACCACGCGGCGTCGAGCGCGCGCACCTCGCCCAGGTAGGTGAACGACGCGTCGAGCACGCCGTCGACCGCGGTCACCACCTCGACGCGCGCGGGCGCGCTCGCAGGTGGGGCGACCTCGGCGGCGCACCCGAGCCACAACCAGATCCAGACGTTCGACATGGCCGCCCTGGATAGCGAGCACCCGACGAACCGGCACGAACCGAGGACACAACCTGACCGGACACCACGCGCCACGCACGATAGCCACGCCCAGACCCTGGAGTTGTCGCCATGCGTTCCGTGCTCGCCACCGTGTTGCTCGCCTTCCCGCTGCTCCTCTCGTGCGACGCGAGCGCCGGCTCCCTCGTCGGGAAGGCCGCGCCCGACTTCACCCTCACCAGTCTGGACGGCGCCACGTTCAAGCTCTCGGAGCAAGCTGGGAAGACGGTCGTGCTCGAGTGGTTCAACCCCGGGTGCCCGTTCGTCCAGGAGGCGCACGGGACGGGCGCGTTGTCGGCGGCGGCGGCGCCGTACCTCGCGAAGGGCGTGGTGTGGGTGGCGATCAACAGCGGGGCGCCCGGCAAAGAGGGCCACGGCCTCGAGCTGAACAAGGAGTCGGCCACCAAGTGGGCGATGACGCACCCGGTGCTGCTCGACGAGAAGGGCACGGTCGGGAAGCAGTACAACGCGGTCACCACGCCGCAGCTCGTGGTGGTGGACCCGGCCGGCAAGGTCGCCTACGCGGGCGCGCTCGACAACGCGCCGCTCGGCAAGGTGCAAGGCGGCGGGGCGCGCGTGCCGTGGTTCACGAACGCGCTCGACGAGGTGCTCGCCGGCAAGCCCGTCTCGCTCGCCGAGACCAAGCCGTGGGGCTGCTCCGTCAAGTACTGACCCGGGCGCACCGAACCGCGACGCTCAAGCCCGCCCCGCCAAGCGAGCGCAGGCCCGGGTGCGCGGGCTTCCAGCCCGCCGGACCGCGGGCTTCCAGCCCGCAAGCCCGTAAGGGGGAGCTTCCAGCCCGCCCGGCGAGCGCAGCGCCCGGAGTGCGGGCGTTCAGCCCGCCGGACCGCGGGTTTCAGCCCGCCCGTACAGCCCGCAAGCCCGCCGGCGAGCGCAGCGCGCGGAGCGCGGGCGTTCAGCCCGCCGGACCGCGGGCGTTCCGCCCGCCCGACTCCGCTTTCCGCCCTCCCGCATCGACCCGCCTACGCCGCGCGTTGCGGACCTCGCGCCGCCCGCGCCAGCAGCACGCGGCGGATCACGTTGACCGCGATGAACGGCAAGCCGCCGCCCAACCGCACGTCGGCGGCGAACCACGCCCAGCCCATCGCCAGCATACACGCCACGATCAGCAGCGGACCGTACGGCGTCTCGGGCCCCGGCCACGCCAACGCGCCGCCCTGACGACGCGCCTCGCCGGCGATCGTCGTGAAGGTCGCGCAGGCGAACAGCCCGGTGGCGCCGAGCTCAGCGAAGCCCTCCTGCGCGGGGACCGAAAGCGCGAACGCGAGCGCGCCGGCGCCCATCCAGCCCACCGACGCCACCGCGATCGGGTTCAACGGCACCCGCAGCAACGGCAACAGGAGGCACAACGGCACCCCGAGCGCCGTCCCGATCCGAAGCTGGCCGCCCGCCGCCGCGAGATCGACGCCGCCCGCCGTGATGAAGGGAAGGGCGAAGCTGATGATCGGCACGAGCTGGACCACCTCGCCCGCGATCCACCGCCATCGGGACATCGGCACCCCCCCCGCGGCCTCGTAGCCCCGGCGTCAGTAGCCGGCGACCGTCACCACGCCAGCGCCAGCCCGAGCCGCGAGCGACGCAGCCGCGGACGGGTCGTCGAGCACCCCGGACACGTCGACCGTCCCCTCACCGACCCACGCGTCGACCGCGTACGTGCCCTGCGGGACGAGCAGCTCGGCGGCGCCCTGGCCGACCGTCACGTCGATCGCGCCGACCGACACGGCGTCGACGGTGACGTCCCCCGCGCCGACCACCGCGACCAGATCCGGCGACGACGACCAGGTGAGGTGCACCGCGCCCTCGCCCACCCCGACGTCGACCGGCCCCGCGAGCGCCCACCCCTCGACCGCACCGACGCCGACGCGCACCTCGACCGCGACCTCGGCGGGGACGTCGATGGTGTGCACCACGTCACAGCCCGCGGGGTCCGCCTTTTCACATGCCGCCGACAACCAGAGCGTGCCGTCCGCGAGATCCCACGCCAAGCTGACCTTCTGGCCGCCCTTCTCGACCGTGCGGGACACCGCGGCGGATCCGTCGGTCGTGGCCGACAGCGCCACGTGCCCGCCGTCGACGTCGACGACGAGCCGATCGAACGCCTCGTCGAGCACGATCGGCCCGTCCTGACCGCCGCTGCAGGCGGGGAGCAGCGAGAGAGCACCGATGAAACGCCACATGTCTCCTCCAGGTCGCGCCGAGCGCCCGCCGACGACGCGCTGCCGGGCGCGAAGATTCGGTGGCCGGCGGCGGCGCATGTGTGGTAGGGTCTCTGTGGAGGTCGTAATGCGACGACTCGTGGCCCTAGGTTCGGCCCTCGCCTTGGCGGTCGCCTGCGCGCCCGCAGAGGTCGACGTGCCGCTCGACTCAGACGAAGACGGCTTGATGGACGCGGAGGAGCAGGAGCTCGGGCTCGACCCGGCGTCTCCCGACTCCGACGGCGACGGCTACCTCGATCTCGACGAGATCGAGTCCAACACCGACCCGATCAACCCCGAAGACCACCCGTACCTGGGCGGTTGGCCGATGGACGCATGCGCGTCGTCGATCGTGTCGACCGGCAACGCCCAAGGCAACGTCGCGGACGGCTTCGAGGCGATGGACCAGTTCGGCGAGACGGTCAACCTGTACGACTTCTGCGACCGCGGGGTGCTGCTGATCTCAGCGGCGTTCTGGTGAGGCGCCTGTCAGGGGGAGGCTCCCTCTATGCAGGCTCATTGGGACACGTACAAGGATCAGGGCCTCGTCGTCGTGACGCTGCTGGCCGAGGACATGGAGAGCCAGTCCGCCGATCAGACCGACCTGCAGACCTGGGCGGAGCAGTTCGGGCTCACGCACCCGGTGCTCGCGGACACGGGCTGGGGCATCGGCAACCGGTTCGAGCAAGACTTCGGCATCCCGAGCGTCACGCTGCTCAAGCCGGGCCTCGTGGTGCACTCGGTCGACCAGGCGTCGGTGACCACCGCCGACATCGAAGCGATCCTGCCCGCCGCCCAGTAGGTACGGCCCGAGCTTCCGCCGCCCGCCCGTGCGTCACGGGCCGGGCGCGGAGGTCGCGAGGCCGAGCGCTTGGTACGTGCCGTCGTTGCCGGAGTACCAATAGCGCCACTCGCTAGGAAGTACCTGGAT
Organism: uncultured Pseudomonadota bacterium; assembly: GCA_903897935.1. GTDB lineage: Bacteria > Myxococcota_A > UBA796 > UBA796 > CAIUDO01. The sequence continues at coordinate 984 of CAIUDO010000540.1, read as the reverse complement.
GTACGCCGACTGTACGGCCACGCCTTCCCACCCGTCGTCGCCGGTCGCCGGCAACAGCGGGTCGGGCAGCGCCGCCCACCGCAGCCCGTCCCGCGACGCCGCCCAGCCCACCTGGAAGCACGGGTCGCAGCCCGACCACGTCATGTAGTACGTATCGGTTGGCTCGTGGTACACGACCTCCGGCGCCTTGACCTCGCCGGCGTCCCACGACGCCTCGCCGAAGCCCTCGAACACCGGGTTGCCGCAATAACGCTCGAAATTGAGGCCGTCCTCCGAGATCGCGTACCCGATCGCCAGCGTGCCCGACGCGTACCAGAGCTCGAACACGCCGTCCCGAACCACCACGGACGAGTGCCCGACGCCGCGCCAGTCGAAGTCGCCGATCTCGTCGGTCGGAGCGAGCACCGGGCCGTTCGGGTGGTTGGTGAACGTGACGCCGTCGGGGCTCGTCGCGAGGCCGATGTGCAGACCACCGTCCGCCAACGACGCGCCGGTGTAGTACATCCACACCTCACCGTCGACGATGATCGCGTCTGGTGCTTGTTGACCGTACGCGTTCCACCCGCCCTCACCTTCTTGGATCGACGTGAGCGGACCGTCGCCGACGCGCTCGAACGGCCCGCTCGACCCCTCCGGGCGCGACGCGACGCCGAGCGCGAACGCGGTGTCCTCCTGCTGGCCCGCGTAATAGAGCAGCTCGGACCCATCGAACACGAGCACGCTGGCCGCCATCACCGCGACGTCGTCCCAGGTGCCCGTCGACGGGTGGAGCAGCGGGTTGCCGGCGTCCTTCACCAGCTCGGGCACCCACGGGGGCGCCGACAGGACCTCGGTGGACTTGCTCAGTCCGTACTTCGCCCCGAACGGATCCACCTGGAGCGGGGCGCCATCGTCGCTGCACCCGTTGCACGCCGCGCGGATCGTGTGGGATCCGGGCGACAGCGGGCCCGGCACGCAGACCGTGCCGGTGCCGTCGCCGTCGAG
>CAIUDO010000539.1 GCA_903897935.1 uncultured Pseudomonadota bacterium | reverse complement strand
GCGCAGCCGCACGCCGAGACCGCCTTGCCCGTGATGCCGGTCTCGTCGACCGTGGGCTGCCACGTCCGGTCCTCGGTGGTGCCGGGCCCCGTCTCGGTGTCGTCGACAGCATCGGCCCCGTCACAGTCCTGGTCGACGCCGTCGCCGACCACCTCGTCGGCGCCCGGGAACACGGAGGCGTCGGCGTCGTCGCAGTCGGTGCCGTCGTCGACGTGCCCGATCGGCGCGAGGCACGCCGTGACCGTCAACGCGGCCTCGTCGCCGTACCCGTCTTCATCGACGTCGGGCCACCAGGTGAGCGCGTCGATCGCGTCGTCGTCGACCTCGCCGTCGCAGTCCTGGTCGGCGCCGTCGCACAGCTCCGCGGCGCCGGGGAACACCGCGGCGTCGCCGTCGTCGCAGTCGGAGCCGTCGAGCACCGACCCGTCCAGCGGGTCGCAGCCGAACACGAGCACCGCCGGGTCCCCGAAGCCGTCCGCGTCGGTGTCGGCGTACCAGTCCGCGCCGTCGGCCGGATCGTCGTCGACCGACCCGTCGCAGTCCTGATCGACGCCGTCGCACAGCTCGACGGCCGCTGGTGAGACCGCGGCGTCGCCGTCGTCGCAGTCACCGTTGTTGTCGATCGTCCCCTTCGGAGCGATACAATCGTACACCGAAGCTGCGCCGGCGTCGCCATAGCCGTCGCCGTCGCCGTCCACCCACCAATCGACGAACACGACGTCTTCGTCGATGACGTCGTCACAATCGTCGTCGATCCCGTTGCACTGCTCGGGTGCGCCGGGCCGGGTGCGGGCCTCGGCGTCGTCGCAGTCGGTGGCGTCGGCGACGTAGCCGACGGGCGGCGCGCAATCCGACACGGACACCTCCGCGTCACCGAACCCATCGCCGTCTGCGTCGCGGTACCACGGCACGCCCGCGATGACGTCGTCGTCGATCAGGCCGTCGCAGTCCTGGTCGATCCCGTCACACAGCTCGTCGGCGTCTGGGTTGACCAGCGCGTCGGCGTCGTCGCAGTCCGTGGCGAGATCGACGAAGCCCTCGGGCGCCACGCAGGCGAAGGCGACGGCGTCCGGGTCCCCGTAGGTGTCGGCGTCGACGTCGGCGTACCACTCGGCGGCGTCGACGGCGTCCTCGTCGGTGACGCCGTCACAGTCTTGATCCACGGCGTCGCACCACTCGTCGGCGCCCGGGTACCGATCCGACGCGCCGTCGTCGCAGTCTCCGGAGTCAGCGACGTACCCAGACGGCGCCGCGCACGCGGCCACGAAGTCGTCGCTGTCCCCGAAGCCGTCTCCGTCCCCGTCGCCGAACCAATAGACCGCGTCGAACGCGTCTTCGTCGACGACGCCGTCGCAGTCCTGGTCCACGCCGTCGCACACCTCGGTGGCGCCCGGGAACACGCCCACGTCGGCGTCGTCGCAGTCGGCGTCGCTCGCCGAGGTGCCGGGCGGCGCGACACAATCGACGATGGGAGCGCCGGAGCCGGACCCGAAGCCGTCGCCGTCGCCGTCGGGGTACCACTCGGAGAACAGCACGTCGTCGTCCACCAAACCATCACAGTCGTCGTCGACGCCGTTGCACTGCTCCGGCGCGCCCGGGTTCACCGTCACGTCGCCGTCGTCGCAGTCGGTCGCGTCGACGCTGTGGAAGGGCAACGCCGAACAACTCACCGTCGGGATCGACGACGGGTCACCGTAACCGTCGCGGTCGTCATCGTCGTACCAGGTGAGCGCGTCCACCGGACTGTCGTCGATGCGCAGGTCACAGTCGTCGTCGATGCCGTTGCAGACCTCGGACTGGCCTGGGAACCGCCCGGGGTCACCGTCGTCGCAGTCGCCCGACACCGCCGACGCGCCGCCCGGGTTCGCGCACGCCCGCACCGAGTCCCCGGAGACGCCGTAGCCGTCGGCGTCCGCGTCGGTGTACCACAGCGTGGCGTCGGTCGCCGCGTCGTCGACCGCGCCGTCGCAGTCCTGGTCGACCCCGTCGCACACCTCGACGACGCCCGGCGCCACGGCGCCGTCGCCGTCGTCACAGTCGCTTGCGTTGTTGACGTAGCCGCGGGTGGGGAAGCAGGTCGACAGCGCGCCCGCCGGATCGCCGAACCCGTCGCCGTCGGCGTCCGCGTAGAACAACCGCGGGTCGGAGGGCTCGTCGTCGACGGCGCCGTTGCAGTCGTCGTCGACGCGGTTGCACACCTCGACCGCGCCGGGGAACACCGACGCGTCGACGTCGTTGCAGTCACCGCCGGTGAGCACCGCTCCTGGCGGCGGGAGACACGCACGGTCGCCGGACGCGGCCGGACCGAAGCCGTCGCCGTCGCCGTCGAGGTAGTAGACGATCGCGTCGATAGGAGCGTCGTCGATGGCGCCGTTGCAGTCCTGGTCGACGCCATCGCAGACCTCGACCGCCGCCGGGTTGACAGACGCGTCGCCATCGTCACAGTCGACCGACGAGGCCACGTAGCCGGGCGGCGCTTCACAGGCGGTCACCGGCACGGACGCGTCACCGAACAGGTCGCTGTCGGCGTCGGCGTACCAGTCGCGCTCGTCGGCCGCGCCTACGTCCACGACGCCGTCACAGTCGTCGTCGACGCCGTTGCAGCGCTCCGTGCCGTCCGGCGACACCGAGAAGGTAGCGTCGTCACAGTCGTCGTCGTTGCTCGCGTACCCGATCGGCGTCAGGCCGCAGTGGGTGATCGCCACGGCGGCGTTGCCGAAGCCGTCGCGGTCCGAGTCGGCCCACGCGGTCGCGGCGTCGACCGCGGAGTTGTCGGACGAACCGTCACAGTCGTCGTCGATGCCGTTGCACACCTCAACCGCGCCCGGGAACACCGCCCCGTTGCCCGGCGCGCAGTCGCCGGTCGTGGCCACGTAGCCGGGCGGCGCCACGCAGGCGGCCACCGACGCACCCGACCCGAAGCCATCACCATCGGTATCAGCGAACCACGTGCTGGTCCCGGTGACGCCGGGATCCGCGTCGTCCACCGAGCCGTCGCAGTCGTCGTCGACGCTGTTGCAAACCTCGGTGGCGCCTGGGAAGCGCTCGGGATCACCGTCTGCGCAGTCGGTGCTGACGCTGGCGTAGCCGGGGCCCGGATCACACCCGAGCCCGCCGATCGCGGCGCCCGCCCCGTACCCGTCCCCGTCCCCGTCGACGTACCAGACGTCGGAGCGGGCGTCGTCGATCGCGCCGCTGCAGTCGTCGTCGACGCCGTTGCAGACGTCGGCCGCGCCGGGGTGCACCGCCGCATCGCCGTCGTCACAGTCCCCGTCGACGTCGACGTACGCCGCGGACGGGGCATCACACGACACGATCCCGACCCCGTCGCCCCACCCATCGCCGTCGGCGTCCAGATACCACGTGGTCCCGACGAGCTCGTCGACCGCGAGGTCACAGTCGTCGTCGACGCCGTTGCAGACCTCGGGCGCGTCCGGGTTCACGGACGCGTCGGCGTCGTCGCAGTCGCCCTCCTTCTCGGACCAGGTGTCGCCGTCATCGTCCGAGGCGGAGGTACCTTCGTCGATCCGGCCATCGCAGTCCTGGTCGACGCCGTCGGCGACCTAGACGGCGCCCGGACGGATCGACGGATCCGCGTCGTCGCAGTCCGCCGGGACCGCGCTGCCGTCGCCGTCCGCGTCGAGGTCGCACGCGTCGCCGAGCCCGTCACCATCGAGGTCTTCTTGGCCCGGGTCGGCCGCGAGCGGGCAGATGTCGCACGCGTCGCCGAGGCCGTCGCCATCCGAGTCGGTCTGGCTGGGGTTGGCGACCCGGGGGCAGTTGTCGGAGGCGTCGTCGATGCCGTCCCCGTCGGTGTCGTCTACGTAGACGCGCACCTCGTCGAACCGACACCCATCCGGATCGCCGCTGCCTTGGTTGTAGCAGTACAACCCGATGTTGCCTTCGTCGTGCGTGCCGTCGGTCGCCTCGAGCCAGAGGTCGGCGGCGTCTAATCCGTCCTGGTCGCCGTCGAAGTACACCTGGATGTTGTCGCCGACAGCGACGATCGAGACGTCGTACCGCGGCGGCGGCCCCCACCACGACTCCTCGATCGAATAGGCGATCGCGGCGTTGTTGTCCAACAATACCGCCGTCCCGCCAGACACCCGATACAGATACGCGCCGTACAACGACGCGCTGGCGCCGGAGGTGGAGGGGCCGGTGTCCTGCGTGACGAAGAACAGGTAGTAGCTGGTCGGCGACGTGTATCGGAACACGAGGCCCTGCGCGTCGTCGTCGCCGAACGTGAAGGTGACGCCGAGCTCGAAGTCCGAGAACACCTCGTCGCGCTGGGTCAGATGGTTGTCGGCGGCGCCTGCGCTGCCCCACGTGCCGCCGCTCGAGTCGGTGTTGGCGTGCACCCCAGCGTCGGTGATCGACCAGCGATCGGTGGCATAGCCGGTGGTCCACCCGTTGGTGACGGAGAACGTGCTGTCGTTGCCGTACGAAAAGTCTTCGTCGTAGACGCGATCAGCGAACGACGAGGCCTCACCGGCGTGGGCGACGGCGACGGGGAGGACGGACAGGAGGAACGAGGCCGCGGTGCGCATGTACATGCGGCGCATTGTGCCTCCGCCGCGCGCCATCCGCAAAGGCGCAACCCGGAAATGGCATCCCCCGGACAGCGCCGCACCGACCGATGGAGACGGCGGTTCTTCTGACCAAGTCGGACGAGCCGACGCCAGGATCGACCCGAAGGTCAGTCGCGCTCGAGCAACGGGCGCAGGTGATCGCGCAAGCGCTCCTTGCTCAGGCCCAGGTATTCGCCTGCTTCGATGAGCAACATGGCCTCGCGGGCGTGCAGCACACCGTCGGCGTACACCACGCGCGCGAACAAGGTCACCAACCCGAGCTTCTCTTCCTCCGGCAGCATCTCTGGGAGGTCTTCGAGCGCCTCCAGGACGGCTTGGTGGTACGCGTCGGTGAACTGGCCCTCCGCGTCGACGAAGCCGAGCCCGTCCAGCAGCTCACGCGGGAACGCCTCGGTCAGCAACAACATCTCCGCCGCCGAGAGGTCTTTGTCGGCCTCGGCGATCATCGAGGCGACCCTCCAAGCGAACGCGACCTTGAGACGCTCGGAGCGCTCCACTTCGTCCATGCACCCTCCCGTGGGCGGGTAAGCCGGCGCCCGCGCCGGCGCACGCGCGAAGCCTCTCACCGCAAGACGGGCGTTCCGGTCGCGAGGTCGAGCGCGCGTAGGGCGTGGGCTGCGTCCCCGACGACGTCGAGGTACTGCTGCTCGTCCTTCGCGCGGATCTCGGCGAGCGCGGCAAACACCCCGCCCTTGTCCATCGCCGTGACGGTCTGTACGAGCTCGTGCTCCGCGCGCCGAAGCGCCTCGACCTGCTCGGGCGTGGTCGTCGCGACGCCGCGCGCGACCAGCCCGTGCGTGGTCTCCACGAGGTGTCCGAGGAACTTGAGCCGCTGCGTGATCAGCGCGAGGCGGTACTGCGGATGCTGCCGGATCGCGGCGTCGACCTGCGGGAGCTCGACCCGCAGCCGGTACAGGTACAGCTCGACCTGCCGCGCCATGATCACGCGGTCCGCGTCGGTGCCGAAGCCGCGCCCCACGGCGACGCCCGCCCCCTGCACCATGTGCGCGCCGCCGCACGTGTACGCGAAGATCGCCTGCCCGCGCTTCTCGACCACCTCGCCCCGGTCGAGGGCGGTCGCCAAGAAGGCAGTCTCTTCGCCGACCTTCTGGACCAACGCCGACGTCAGCCCGTCCATCGTCATCGACCGGCCGCCCTCCGCGGTCCACGCGAGGCCCGGCGGCGCCCACAGCGCGAGCCCGGAGATGGTCCACGGCATGTCGTTCCATGACGCGTTGGACACCGCGCCGCCGTCGACCCAGGTGTGGTACAGGCTGTCGACCCACAGATCCCCGACCGGCACGTCGCGCCCGCGCACCTTCACCACTCGGTCGGGCAAAACCCCCATCTCGGCGAACGCGCGCAGCAGCAGATCGGCGTGCGGCTCGATGCGGATGTCCCCGCGCTTCTCGGGGAACGCCACCAAAGCGCGCTCGCCGACGCGGTCCTCGAGCGCGTACTCGGCGAACAAGAAGTCGGTCGCGTTGCCGCGCCCGGCGACGTCGAAGTCGGGCCCGAGCGCGAGCATCGCATGGGCGATGGCCCACGGGTTGTTCGGGTCGACCGCCCACCGCTCGACGACCGCCCGCAACGTGGCGCGCGCGGCCTCGATCTCGGGCGTGGTCTCGCGGGCGAGCGGTGAAGCCACGGCTTTGGCGACGGCGACCGGCGACGGCAGCGGCGCCGCGGCTGGCTCCGCCGGGGGCGCGGTTGGCGGCGCCGAGGGCGCGGCTGGCGGCGCCGGCTCGGACGGGCCGCACCCGCTGACGACCCAGAACAGGCACACGACGCGCCCGATCATTCTTTCGCCCCCGCCGCCGCGTCGGCTTCCTCCTGCTCGATCCGCGCCTTCGTCTCGAGCGCGTCGATGCGCAGGATCTTGTCGTCGTCGACGACGAACACGAAGTCGTCGACCGCCGCGAGGCGCGGCCGGCCGAGCGAGTAATCGGAGATCGGGATCGAGAAGTCGAGCTTGCCCGGCTTCTTGAACTTGAAGACGTACCCGTGATCGGTGACGGCCCACAGCTTGCCGCGCTCGTCGAGGGTGACGTCCCAGTTCTCGAAGCCCTCGCCCAGCTCGTCGTGCACGATGGTGCCGTACCGGAAGCCGTCGATGGTGTACTGGATCAACGAGTCGCCGAAGACGAGCCCGAGCTTTCCGTTCTTGAACGCGACGGTGCCGTTGGGCACGCCGTCCTCAATCTCCCAGGTCGCCAGCTCTTCGCCTTCCAGCGAGTAGACGAACGCGTCGCCCGCCCAGAACACGACCAGCTTGCCCTTGACGTACTCGACGTACGCCTCGCCCCCGACGCCGTCGTCAAGGCGCACGTCGGACCGAACGTCCCACGACAACGTGGGGTTGCCGGCCTCGTCCCACAAAGAGACGCGCTTGCTGGCGTCGACGACCGCGAACCCGTCGGCGTCCTTCCCGGGGATCATCGCGATGTCGAGCGGGATGGTGAGCTCGCCGGCGCCCCGGCCGGGCCGCGACCCCGACGCGTAGTACTTACGCGTGCCGTCGATCCAGACGTTCGTGATGTCGGCTTCCGCGTGACCGAACCACTTGTCGGCGATGCCGCGGCTGCCGAAGCGCTGCACCCGGTTGTTCGCGACGTCGGCGACGTACAGATCTCCGAACCGGTCGACCTGAGCAGGCATCGGCTCGCCGAACGAGCGCAGCGCGCCGTGCTCCCAGCCCTCGATGCCCCAAGCGGGGATGTTGCGCCGGCCCCCGCCGACCATCTCCTGATAAGCCTCGAACATCTCGGCCTTCAGGGCGAGCGTGCGCGAATCCTTGCCCGTGGTGCGCAGCGCCGCCATCTGGATCGCGGGGATGGCGTTGCTGTCCTTGAGCTTGAGCAGCGCGTCGACCGCGACGAAGTCAGGCGGGATGGCGTGGACCCGGAACCCGTACGGGACGGTCCGGGCGGCTTGCGCGCGCACGGCGGGGGCGCCGTCGGACGCGCGGACGATGAGCTGATCGAGCGCCTCGTCGTCACCGAACTGGGAAGCGGAGATCCGGTCGAACAAGCCGACGATCGTGTCCTTGTCGGCCGCCGCCGCCTTCTGGCCCGCCGCCGACGCGACCCAGTCGGCCACCTTGGCGACCTCGGGCGCGGGGGTGCCGACGTTGAAATTGACGGCGATCTCGGCGATGAACGTGTCGTTGAACACGTACCCGGGGTCGGCGTCGTCCATGGTGATACGCACCGTCTTGGCGGTGCCGACGACCGGGATGTCGACCCGCGTGGGGCCGGTCTTCTCGAGCTCGGGCAGCCGCACCTGGGTCGACACCGGCTCTGGCCCGCCGATCAGGGCCACGGTGACGGTGACGGGGCGCCCGAACTCCTTCAGGCTGCGCTCACCCTTCGACAGGTTGCCCGGCCAGATCGACACCGCGGCGACCTCGGTCGGCCGATCGAGCGAGACCTCGATCCACGACCCGGAGCCCCCGCCGGTCGCCGCCTCCGCCCAGCCCGTGTTCAACAAGCCGTCGAACGCGTTCGACGCCGGGTGTTTGACGCCATCGGCGTCCTTCAGCTCGCTCGACGCCTTGACCGATCCCGCCAACGCTGGCCCGGCCAAGCCGAGCGAGAGCGCGGCCGCTCCCCAAACGAACCTCACGAGCCCTCCGTCGACGACGCCTCACGGCGAACGACTGGTAACCGCTGCGCCGACGAAAGCGGGCGCTCCCCCGCGCGTGGACGGCGGGTGACCGTGGTCCTTGCCTACTCCTGACGCGTCGGGGCCGATGGCCGGGTCAGGGCCCGGTGTCTTGCGCGGTGGCGCCTGTGCAGCTCGTGTACGCCTGCTCGCACACGGCCGGCCACTCGGGGTCGCCGTCGGTGCAGCCGGGGAGCGCCTCGAGCTCCTTGATGCAGGCCTTCGCCGCGCTCGCGTCGTAGACGCAGCCCGAGACCTCGGCCGCGTACGCGCCTTGTTGGTCGGACACGCAGTCCGGCACCGACCACCAGCCGTAGAAGGTCAGGATCGGATCCGAGTAGCACGCGAGCGCCCACTCACACTCAGCGAGCACGATCTCGCGCTGAAAGTCCCACTCATCCGTCCGGCACGCGGCCAGGAACCCGATCAGAACCAGCCCCATCCGCCGCATGACGCCTCCCCAGTCACTCCCGCCCCGCGCCGGGCGGCCATCCATCCGTTCGTTCACGGGCACTCCGTGTACACCACGTCACACACGACCGGGTACGACGTGCCGCAGTCCGCGGCCTCCCACGCCTCGACGCACGCGGCCGCAGCTTCGGCATCGTACGCGCAACCGTCGCCCGGGCGCGGGTCGCCGTAGCTCCCGACACACCCGTCGACATCGGCCGTGAGCCCGCAAGCGCCGAGCAGCGCGCAGTAGGCCTCGGCGCTCTCGTCGACGAACCGCTTCTCCTTGTAGCCGCACGCGGCCGCGCCGAGCGTGAGCCCGAGCAGCACGAAGCGAAGCAACCGACCCGACGACGACACCCTCACCCCTCGACGCGCGACGCGGCGCGCCCGCTTGCAGCCGCGCGAGTGTATCCCGCGCGACCCGGCGCGGGAAATCCAGCGACGACCGCTCGCGCCGCCCGGCGGACCGGTCGCGCCGCGGTCGCGACCACCCACGCGACCCACGACCGCCGCGCGCGACGCCACCGGCGATGAGGAGGTGGGAGGTGCGCATGGGTACGCGGGCGTGGGTGGCGGTGGTGGTGATGATGATCGGCCCGGCGGCGTGGATGCGCAGCGGCGCCGACGGATGGATCGACTCGGGCGCGCGCGCGAGCCGTCACGCCGCCGCGCTCGACGCCCGGCTCGCCGCGGGCGTCGACATCGACGCGTTCGGCACTGGAAACACCCGCTTCGACGGCGAGTGGGCCTTCGCCTCCGCGGTCATGGCGGCGCTCGCCAACGCGCAGATCGGGGCCGCGCACCCCGCCGAGCGCGAAGCGTGCGCCGAGCGGGCGGCGCGGGCCGTCGATCTGTTGTTGGATCCTGATCTTCGGGCGTTCGACACCGCGGCGTGGGGCACCGACATGCTCAACCTGGGCGCCCGCCATGAGCACGCAGTGCTCGGCTACCTGGCGCTCGCGCTGGGCGCCGAGCGCCTGCTCGACCCCGCGGGCCCGCACGCCGACCTGCACGACCGAGTCGTCGCGGCGCTCACCGCGCGCCTCGGCACGAGCAACAGCCTGCTCGCGACCTACCCGGGCGAGGGCTACCCGGTCGACAACGCCGCGGTGCTCGGCGCGATCGGCCTGCACGCGCGCGCGACCGGGCGACCCGTGCCCGCCGCCGCGACAGCGCGGGTGCGACGGTTGATGGCCGAGCACGCCGACCCGGACGGCTTGTTGGTCCAGGCGGCCGATCCGAGGTCCGGGGCGCCCGTAGACATGGCGCGCGGCTCCGGGACCACGCTCGCGGCGTACTTCTTGGGGTTCGTCGACCCCGAGGCGTCACGCGCGCTCGCGTACGGGGCCCGACGGGAGCTGTCGAAGAGCCTGCTCGGGTTCGGCGGGATGCGGGAGTTCCGGGACGGCGTCGAGCGCGGCGGGGACATCGACAGCGGGCCGCTCCTGTTCGGGGTCGGCGTCTCCCCGACCGGGTTCGCCGTCGGCGCGGCCCGACGGGTCGGCGATCGGCGGTGGGCACGCGAGTTGTGGGCGACCACCCAACTGTTCGGCGTCCCTCATCGCGGTCGCTTCGTCACGGGCGGGCCGCTCGGCGACGCCATCATGCTGGCGATGCTCACCGCCGAGGAGGTCTGACCATGCGCGCGCTCGCTGGCGGCCTCGCCGCGCTGTTGTTGGTCGTCACCTCCGCGCTCGCCGAGCTGGTCTGGCGCCTGGACCCTACCGGGGTCGCGCTGGCCGGCACCGGGCTCGACGCCGCGGGGGCGGTCGCGCTGGTGGCGCTGCTGCTGGCCCGGCTGCTGACGCTCGTCGCGGTGCCCCCGCTGCTCGTGATCGCCGTGTGGCCGTCTCCGCGGAGCGCGGACGTGCTCGCTCGCCAGCCTGGCGCGCGGCCAGGCACGTAAGGCCGGGTCGGAAGCCCGCGCTCCAGGGCGCCGCGGAGGGGCGGGCGCCGCCGCTGGCGCCGTGGTACCCACCGCCCGGTGACGGACCGGTTGGCCTCGGAGGGGACGTGCACGCCCACATCGGCGATCGAAGGCTGTTCCCGTCCCTCGCGGACCGGGTCTACGCGAACCACGCGTCGATCGGACCGATCCCCGAGCCTGCGCGCGTCGCGGCGTCGCAGGCGATGTCCGAGGTCGCGGCGGAGGGCGCCGGCGCGATCCGGCGCTGGTTGCCGACCCGGGAGGCCACCCGCGCCGCGATCGAGCGCTTGATCGGCGCCGCCCCCGGCACCGTCGCGATGGTGCAGAACACCACCGCCGGGGTGGTGCATGTCGCCGCCGGGACGGCCTGGCGGCCCGGTGACCGCGTCGTGGTCTTCACCGGCGAGTTCCCGACCAACGTCCTGCCGTGGCACCACGCGGCGGCGCGGTTCGGCGCTGCGGTCGTCTCGATCCCGGCGCGGGGACTGACCGACGGGACCGGCGACGGGTTGGCGGCGTTGGAGCTGGCGCTCGGGCGAGGGGTCCGTATGGTGGCGGTCTCCGCGGTGCAGTTCCAGACGGGCCACCGCGTCGCGCTCGAGCCGCTGATCACGATGTGCCACGCCGCTGGCGCCGAGGTGTTCGTCGACGCCATCCAGGCCGTCGGCGCCACCCCGATCGACGTCGCGGCGCTGGGCGTCGACTGGCTCGCGTCGGGCGGGCACAAGTGGCTGATGGCCGGACCCGGCGCCGGCTTCTTGTACGCGCGCCCCGGACGTGCGGCGGCGCTCGACCCGCTCCTGTCGGGGTGGTTGTCGGTCGAAGACGCCGTGGACTTCTTGTTCGCCCCCGACCTGCTCCGCTACGACAAGCCGCTCCGCGGCGGGCCGGAGCGCTTCGAAGGCGCGATGGGCGCGTTCGCGGCCGAGGCGGCCCTGGGGGCGTCGGCGCGGCTGCTGCTGGAGGTCGGCGTCGAAGCTACGTTCGCACACGCGAACGCCTGGCATGACCGGGTGGCGGGCCCCCTCGAGGCGCTTGGCTTCGTGAGCCAGCGCAGCGACCGGCCCGAGCACCGATCAGCGATCTTGTCGTTGGCGCCGCCGCCCGGCGTGCGGGCGACCGACCTCGCCGCCGGACTGGCGGCGCGCGGGGTGGCGGTCGCGACGCCCGAGGGCAACCTGCGCCTGTCGCCGTCGTGGCCCAACGCGCTCGACGAGGCCGCCGTGGTCGTCGACGCGATCCGCGACGTGCTGGCGGGGGTGCCGGTGCCCGCGCGTCCCCCGGCGACGCGCCCGCGCCTCGCGTGGCGCTCCGCCCACCCCGACCGCGCGACGGGGTGGGCGCCCGCCAGCCCAGACGTGCCGCTGACCCACCCCGCGTACGGCGCGCTGCACCACGTGTGGGTGGAGGGCCCCGACGGACAGCCCCGCTGGGATCAGCCGGCGTGGTCCGAGCCGGTCGGCGCCATCACGGTGCCGATCCTGCCGGACGGGCGGCTGTTCTTCGTGCGCCAGCACCGCCCGATCGCGGCGCCTGTCGGGGCCACGGCGGAGTGGCCCAAGCGCTCGCTCTCCGGGGCGGGGGCCGACGCGCTCGAGCTGCCCCGCGGGTTCGCGCGCGTGGGCGAGGCGCCCGAGCACGCCGCGCGCCGCGAAGCGGAAGAAGAGACTGGCCACGAGGCCGTCGCTGTCGCGAAGATCGGCGAGGCGAACCCGAACTCGACGTTCTTCTTCCACGCGATCCCGATCTTTCGTGTCACCCTGACCGCGCGGGCCGCGTCGGCGGTTCCGGACGAGCACGAGCACCTCGTCGGCGTGCCGATGACCCGGGCCGAGGTGGCGGCCGCCATCCGGGACGGGCGTATCGGCTGCGGACTGACGCTCGCCGCGCTCGCCTGCCTCACCGCTCACGACACCCAGGAGCACCCATGACCAGCCTCCCCGCGTCTCACGCCGACATCCTCGCGAAGCCCGCGTTTGCCCACTTGTGCACGTTGATGCCCGACGGCAGCCCGCAGGCGTCCCCGGTTTGGGTCGACACCGACGGCGACTTCGTCATCGTCAACTCCGCCGCCGGGCGCGTGAAGGACCGGAACATGCGCAACGACCCGCGCGTCGCGGTGTCGGTGTGTGACCCGGCGAACCCGTACCGCGCGCTCATGATCCGCGGAACGGTCGTCGACGTCACGACCGAGGGCGCCGACGCCCACATCGACACGATGGCGAAGAAGTACATGGGCGTGGACCGGTACCCGTACCGCCAGCCCGGCGAGGTCCGCGTGCTGTACCGGATCCGCGTCGATCGGGTCTCCGCGATGGGGTGAGCGGGCGCGCACGCCTGAAACGGGTCGCTGGCAGGTCCGGCGGCCGTGGCTATACTACGACGACCTCCGGGGGCCCGTTGTCGGAACCGCACCGCACCGATGAAGCGCGTGTGACCTTGGAGCTCGTCTCTGACGCAGACGGCGCGCCGTCGCCGTCCCGGCAGCAGCTCGTCGTCGAGGTGCACGCCGCGCGGAGCCACGTCGCCGCCTTACGCGCGGTGATCGAAGCCCAGCGCGCGCACATCCGCCAGCTGCTCGACGAGCTGCACGAGCTGCGCAGCAAGGATGCCGGCTGACGCCATCGGTCGGCTCGCTGCGGCATCGCCGGGCCGCGGGCGCGATGAATCGAGGTTGGGTCTAGGCCCAAAACAAGCGCAGGGCCGAGCCATCAGCCATCAGTCATCAGCTTTCAGCTTGACAATGGCGCGATGGTGACCCAACCGACCTTCACCTGAACGCGAACAACCCGGTCGACTG
>CAIUDO010000538.1 GCA_903897935.1 uncultured Pseudomonadota bacterium | reverse complement strand
GGTCCGCCACGCTCGCGGCCGAGCTCGACCGGCTGCGCGCCGCCGACCCCGGCGACGCCGCGACGCCGTTGCTCGACCGCCTGCACGACCTGCGCGCCGCCCTGATCCACCAAGGTGCCCGTGACCGCGGCGCCGACACCCCCCGGGCGTGGCTCAACCCGCGCGACAACTTCGTGGCGTTGGGCGAGACGTGGGTGATGCCGTTCGAGGGCCCGTTCGACGCCTCGACCCTGCCACCGAGCCCGCTCGGCGCCGACACCTTGCTGGGGAATATCGGCGACTTCCTGCGCGCCGCCTACGACCCCACGCGCCCGGTGCGCAGCGAGCTCGCTCGTATGTTGTCCGAGCCCGCGTGGCAGCGCGACCTCGCCTGGCTCGACACGGTGCTGACCCCCTCGGAGGCGGCCCCCACCCTCCTGGGCTGGCGCATCAAGCCCGACACCTACGAGATCGAAGCGGTGCGGGTCACGGTGGGCAAGCGCGGCGCGCACAGCACCAAGCGCGTGCCGATCGAGCCATCGCTGCTGCCCTCGCTCACCGAGCCCTCCGACGCGTTCGTCTACGCCGCGTGCCTCGGCCAACGTTCCTTGCCGCCCGCTACCTTCGCGCTCGTGTTGTCCCGCTTGTGCGGCCACCCACGGGTGTACGCGTCCGGCGGGCGCGCCCAGCCGGTCCGGGTGCAGCACCACGTCGTCGAAGCGTCGCTCGCGCCGTCCAAGGGAGGGCTCGAGCTCGTCGCGCGGGCCGGCGGCGCGCCGATCCCCAAGCACCACCTGCCGACCGACGCCGCCGCGCAGTGGGTGATCCGCAGCGAGACCGAAGGCGCGATCACGCTCTACGAGTGGCCGCCGGGCGTCCGGCAGGTGTGGTGGAGCTGGCTTCGGCGAAAGCCCAAGTTCGGACCGGACGCGGTCGACGCGCTGCGCAGCCGCTTCGAGCAGCTCGGCCGCTACGGGGTGACCGCCGCCAAGGAGCTGCGCGGCGACGAGGTGCACGCCGACCCGCGCCCGCTGCTGCGGCTCACCTGGACCGAGGCCGAGCTGCACCTCGCCGCGCTGGTGCGACCCATCCCGGAGGCGCTGGCGTTCCCCCCCGGGGCCGGGCCGGAGGCGCTCTTCTCCACCCGCGACGGCCGCGTCGTGACGGTCACCCGCGCGCGGGCCGCCGAGCCAGACCAGGTTCGCGCCGCGCTCGTGCCGCTCGGCTTGCCCGACAGCGACGGGTTCTCGTGGTCCTTACGCGTACCCGACGACGCCCTCGACGTGCTGACCCGCCTGCGCGACGTGCGCGCCCAGTACCAGGTCGAGTGGACCGGCACGCCGGTGGACCTGCAGGATCCCCTCGGGTTCCAGCAGGTCACCATCCGAGCGTCCGCCCGCGACGCCACTTATTGGCTCGGCGGGGGCGTCGAGGGCGGCGCCGACCTCGCGGCGCTCACCGAGGCGGCGCTCGCCGGCCACGCGTACGTGCAGGTGGGCGCCCACGCGTTCGCCCGCCTGGATCGCCAGCTCCGCGCCGCGCTCGAGGCCCTCGGGTCCGCCGCGACCCCGAGCCGCGGCGGGATCGCGGTGACGCCGCTGCACTCGGGCCTCGTCCGCGACTTCGCCGACGCGGGCGCGATCGTAGACGCGCCCCCCGCGTTGTTCGCGCACGAAGACAACGTGCGCGCGGCCGCCGAGTACGTCGCGCCGGTCCCGGAGCTGGTCACCGCCACCTTGCGCCCGTACCAGGTCACGGGGTTCCAGTGGCTCGCGCGGCTCGCGCGGTGGTCGCCGGGGGCCGTGCTCGCCGACGACATGGGCCTCGGCAAGACGCTGCAGGCCATCGCGCTGCTCGCCCACCGCGCCGCGGAGGGTCCGGCGCTGGTGGTCGCGCCGACGTCGGTGGTGTTCAACTGGCACCGCGAGCTCGAGCGGTTCGCGCCCGGGTTGGTGCGCGTCGACTACTACGGCGGCGCGCGCACCTTGCCCGAGCTCGTGCCCAGGCAGGTCGTGCTCACCTCGTGGGGCGTGCTCGTGCGCGACGCCAGCGCGCTGGCAGCGGTGCCGTGGGCCACCGCCGTGCTCGACGAAGCGCAGGCGATCAAGAACCCGACCACCCACCGCGCGCGCGCCGCGTTCGCGCTCGACGCCGCGTTCCGGCTCGCGCTGACCGGCACCCCCGTCGAGAACCACCCGGAGGACCTCTGGTCGATCCTCCGCTTCGCGGCGCCCGGCCTGCTGGGCAGCCGCGACGGGTTCGACCGTCGCTTCGCCGCGCCGATCGTCGCCGGGGTCAAGAGCCGTGGTGTCGCGCTCGCGCGCATCGTCGCGCCGTTCGTGCTGCGTCGTCGTAAGCGTGAGGTCGAGCCCGATCTGCCGTCGCGCACCGAGCAGCTCGTCTACGTGACGCTGAGCCCCGCCGAGCGCGCGCTGTACGAGCACGGCCGGATGTCGGCGCTCGCCCGCGTCGAAGCAGCCAGTCAGGATCGGCGGTTCACCGTGCTCGCGGAGCTCACGCGGCTGCGCCAGCTCGCGTGCCACCCCCGCCTGCTCGACGACGGCAGCCCGGTGCCATCGAGCAAGATGGCGGCGCTGCTGGAGATCGTCACCGGCCTCAAGGAGAACGGGCACCAGACGCTGGTCTTCAGCCAGTTCACCCGCCACCTGGACCTGGCGCACGCCGCGCTGCGGGCCGCCGGGGTGGCCACGCTCGATCTGCGCGGGTCGACGTCGGCGGACCAGCGCGCGGTGGTCGTCGACCAGTTCCAGCGCGGCGAGGCCGACGCGTTGTTGTTGTCGCTGAAAGCGGGCGGGACGGGCCTGAACCTGACCGCGGCGACGTACGTGGTGCACCTTGATCCGTGGTGGAACCCGGCCGCTGAGGATCAGGCGTCGGATCGTGCGCACCGGTTGGGGCAGACCCGCCCGGTGACGATCTACCGGCTGGTCGGGCGCGGCACGATCGAGGAGCAGATCTCCTCGTTGCACGCGGAGAAGCGCGACATGGCGGACGCGCTGTTGTCGGGCGCAGGCCCGGTCGACGTCGACGCGCTGGTCGCGCTGCTGCGCGAGCCGGTCGCGGGGGCGCCCGCCGACGACGACGTCGACCTCGAGGCGTACACCCCGCCGCCGCCGCCCCCACCGCCCGTACCGGCGGCGCCGGTGGCATCGGGGCTTGGCGCCGGCCTGCCCGAGCTGCGCGCGGTCGCGGAGGCCCTGCAGGCCAGCCTGGACGCGCGCGAGCTCGCCGAGAGCACCCGGAACGTCTACAAGAACGCCGCCAAGCGCATCGAGCGCGATCTGGCGGCGGCGTGCGCCGAGAGCCCCGACCGGCTGAAGGTGGTGCTGACGCGCTACCTCAACGGGCCGTGGAAGCCGACGTCCACCGGTTTGCACATGGCGCGCAAGATGTTGGAGCAGTGCGCGGACCCGTGATGCGGCGCCGCGCCGTCGTCGGAGGTGGCCGATCAGCAGGATGGGGGAGCATGCCACCAGACACGACAGCCCGCATCAGCCCCCGACCAAGAGCGTGAGCGCGCCCGCCGCGACAGCGGTCGCGAGGCCCCACCACGACGCCCTCTTCAGGTCCGCCACGAGCCGTTCCCGACGTTGAATGCGCCAAGCATCGGAAATGAGCGCGACATCTTCCGCGGTGGTCGGGCCATCTTCAATCTTCACTCATCAGCTCCACCAACCGCCGTTGAACGATCGGGTGCCGACCAGATCTACAGCGTGGCGGTCGGGCGCAGCCGGTAGGGGTTCCGTGAACGACTGGCCGGCCTGCCGTCATCGGTGCTGGCCGACCACCCCTCATTCAGAAACTGCAGGGCGCTCCGAGAGGGAGCAGCACACACCCAACGCCGGAGGTCGCTTGGCGCCCTACGCGGGGCAATCCTGGGGGCAGACCTCCCAGTTCTCCACTGACGAGCAGGTGCCGTCGCCACAGGAGCCGCAGTCCTCCATGCAGTAGTCGGACTCACCCTGCCCACAGATGAAGTCGCCGCAGTATCCGCAGTCCTCGTTGCAGTTCTGCCACGACTCGCCGAGATCGGAGTCGCAGGTGCCATCGCCGCAAAAGGCCTCCTCATCCGGGCAATCGATCCAGCAATTCCACGAGTCCTCAGATCCATGGCAGATACCGTCGCCGCAGAACCCCTGATCGTAGCAGTCGTTGGGGCAAGAATCGGCGTCTTCGCCGGGGTCGCAGTAGCCGTCCCCGCATTCGGGCGTCACACAGTCGGCGCAGGTCTCCGGCGTTTCGTGCTGGTTGCACATCCCATCGCCGCAGTAGCCATGGTCCCCACAATCCGGTGGACAGCTGGCGCTGTCTTCCCCAGCATCGCAGGCGCCGTCACCGCAGACCACCGGCCGTTCGCAGTCGTCCGGACACGACTCCCACGTCTCGTCCCATTCACAGGACTGGTTACCGCAGTAGCTGATCCCCGCGCAGTCTACCTCACAATTGTCGGCGTCTTCATCGGCGTTGCAGATGTAGTCGCCGCAGTACCCGCCAGTGTAGCAGTCGTCGGCGCAGTTGTTCTCGTCCTCACCCTCATCGCAGGTGCCATCGCCGCAATACGGCTCGGGCGGGCAGTCGTACGGGCAGGTCCGGTGGTACTCCCCACTGTCGCAGTACCCGTCGCCGCAGACCTCCTCTGGGTGAGGACAGTCGTCGTGGCACGTCGTGTAGTCCTCATTGGTGTCGCACACGCCGTCGCCGCAATAGGGCTCGCAGTCGAACGGGCAGGTCTGGTTGGTCTCGTCGGGGTCGCAAGTACCGTCTCCGCACGAAGGATCGTCGGCGCGGGCAACAAGAAGGAACAGCAGGCTCATCAGACGCAAGCGGCCTCCTGGGTCGGTCGTGGTGGGTTCTCGGGCCCGAGCGGTCGGTCCCGACGCAGGCAGGAGCGCGAAGCACCTGCCTACGAGCGCCGCCCAACGACCGCGACGAGACAACATTCGACGAACCATCGCGAAACGATACGCGCGGCACGAACAATCACCAACAGACCCGCACATCGCCTCCCGCCGGAGCTGAAGGCTGATACCTGACTGCTGATTGCTTCGTCATTTCTTGGCTAAGCGATCGGCCTAGCGTTTAACGACCCGCGATCACGGCGCCCCGCCCGTCGCTTCGATGTAGTCGACCCGCGCGAGGTCGAGCCCGCTGTCGACAGAGCCGTCCTTCGAGTAGCGCCACATCATCACGTGCGAGCCCGCGCTCACCGGGTAGGTCGCCTTGGACCACGCGGTGCTGCCCGACCACTGCCCTTGCGACACGCCGTCAATGTAGAACGTGAGGTAGTCGTACCCGGACTCGCTGCTCTCCATGTGCCAGAACGAGATCGAGCCGGACACTGAGAAATTCAGCGTGATCTGCATCGACGACAGTTGACCGTGGCTGATGTTGCCGGAGGTCGCGGCCCGGCTGCCCGAGTAGGCGGTGGTGGCCGCGCTCGTCCACAGCGCGGTGCCGGTGCTGCTCCACGGGAACACCAACGAGCCCGTCTCGAAGTCTTCCACCCACGCGCCACAGTCGAGGGTGTCACAGTTCGAGTCGATGCCGTCGCCGCAGATCTCCTCGGCGCCCGGGTTGATCGTGCCGTCTCCGTCGTCGCACTCGGTGCAGGCGCCGAACCCGTCGCCGTCGAGGTCCGGGTCGTCGCCCGTGGTCGGGTCACAGTCGTTGTCTTCGCCGTCGCAGTTGTTGTCGACGATGCCCGGGCTGAAGTCGGCCGACGTGTCGTCACAATCTCCGCCGACCGCGCTGTAGTCGGAGTCGGCGTCGCACGCGACGAGCACAGCGGCGTCGTTGCCGTAGCCATCCTGATCGAAGTCGCGGTACCAGAACGGGGCGCTCGTGACGTCGAGGTTGCCGTCGGCGTCGTCGAGGTCGCCGTCGCAGTCGTCGTCGACGCCGTTGCAAACCTCGGTGGCGTCCGGGTTCACGCGGCGATCGGCGTCGTCGCAGTCGTCACCGCCCAGCGTATCCGACGTGAAGCCATCGCCGTCCGCATCACACACGGACGCGCAGACCGGGTCGGCGCAGTCGGCGGCGCCGTTGTCGTCTTCGTCGCCGACCTTGCCGCAGTCTTCGTCGCCGGGGCCGGGGCCGGGGCCGGGGCCGGGGCCGGGGCCGGGGTCCGACGTGTCCTCCGTGCAGACCTCGCCGGACTCACATGCCGGTTTACCAGGGACGAAGGTGGTCAAGCCACCGCAAGCGAGCGCGAGGAGCAGGGCGTTCACGAATCCTCCGGACGCCCCTTCCTAGCACGCGCCGCGGTCACCCGCGCGTCACGCCGACTTGATATCGGTCCAGAGCTGATCCCACGCGTCGGTCGCCGCGCCGAGGTCCTTCTGGTACTCGAGGCGCTTACGCTCCTCCTCGTCGGGGTACGGCACCGGGCTCTCGAGCTTGTCCATCGCGGCGGCGTTCGGCGTGCCGTAGCCGGTGAAGTTCGAGATGCCGGCCGCGATGTCGGGGCGCAGGATGAAGTTCATGAACTCGTGCGCCGCGCGCTTGTTCGGCGCCGTCTTCGGGATGACGAGCGAGTCCGTCCAGATGCTGCCGCCCTCCTTCGGGACGACGTACTTGATCGACGGCTCCTCGACGGCCGCCTGCGCGGTGTCGCCGTTCCAGAGCTGCGCGACCAGCACGTCGCCCGCGACGAGCTGCCCCTTGACCGGCGCCGAGATGTACGCCTTGAGGAGCGCCTTCGAGGCGATCGCGTCGGCCTTCGCGGCGTCGAGCAGGGCCGGATCGGTCGCGTTGAGCGAGTGGCCACGGTACCGCAGCCACGACCCGATGACGTCGCGCACGTCGTCCATCTGGGTCATGCGGCGCCGCCACTTGGGATCGAGGAAGATGCCCCACGAGTCCGGCGGCGGGTTGACCTTGTCCGACCGGTACGCGATCCCGGTGGTGCCCCACTGCCACGGCACCGCGTACTCGTTGCCGGGGTCGAACGCCGGGTCGAGGAACAGCGGGGCCACGTTGCCCCAGTTGGTCAGGTACTTCTTCTTGAGCGGCGCGAGCAGGCCCTGTGCACCCAACACGGTGACGATGTAGCCCGTCGGCACGACCATGTCGTATCCGCCAGCTCCAACCTGGAGCTTGGCCATCATCTCTTCGTTCGACTCGTAGGTGTCGTACCGGACCTTGATGCCGGTCTCCTTCTCGAACAGCGCCACCGTGTCTTCGGCGATGTAGTCGGACCAGTTGTAGATGTTCAGCTCGGTGCCGATCGGGCCGAGATCATCGGGATCAGGGGCCGGCGCGGGCGGCGCGTCGGTGGGCGGGGGCGCCGCGGCCGGCTCGGGGCCGCCGCCGCACGCTTCGAGGAACGCGCCGAGCGCCGTCACGGAGGCGCCGAGCGTGATCGCGTCGCGGATGAAGGATCGCCGGTCCTTACGGCCCGACATGAAGTCGGCGAACAGCTGATCGCGCGTGGTCTTGTGGGACATCTGTGCTCCAGGTCAGTCTTTTGCAGGGGTGAGCGGCTTGTCGCGGGCGACCCGCTCCGCGATGAAGATGAGGATGGTCGTCGCGACGATGATCAAGGTGCTGATGGCGTTGATGCTCGGCTCTACGTTCTTGCGCACCATCGTGTAGACGACGACGGGCAGCGTCTGCGAGCCCGTACCCGACACGAACGACGTGATGACGTAGTCGTCGAACGACATCGTGAACGCGAGCATCGCCCCAGCGACGATGCCCGGCCAGAGCTGCGGGACCGTCACACGCCAGAACGTCGTCAGCTCGTCGGCGCCGAGGATCATCGCCGCTTCTTCGAGCGTGCGGTCCATGCCTTGCAAGCGCGCCAGCACGACGACGACGACGAACGAGATGTTGAACGCGACGTGCGCGATGATGACGGTCGGCAACCCGAGCGGGAAGCCAACCAGCACGAACAAGATGAGCAACGAGATGCCGACGACGATCTCCGGCGTGACGATCGGCACGTACAGCAGGCCCTCGAGCATCAGGCGGCCCTTGAACTTGTACCGGGCCAACGCCAACGCGAGCAGGGTCCCGAACACCGTGGCGAACACCGTCGACGTGACGCCGACCACCAGGCTCGCTTGCAGGCCCTCGAGGATGTCGTCGCGCTCCAGCAGCCGCTCGTACCAGCGCAGCGTGAAGCCTTCCCACGACACCGAGAACTTCGAGTCGTTGAAGCTGAACAATACGAGGACGAGCAGCGGCGCGTGCAAGAACACGTACACCGCCCCGACGAGCACGATCAGCCACGCCGGCAGCTTGAGGGAGTGCATCAGGGCGCCCCAGCCGCGTCGCCCGAGCGCTCGCGGACCCGCAGGTAGATGAGCACCGACACCAGGACCAACGCCATCAAAACGAACGACGCCGCCGAGCCGAACGGCCAGTTGCGCGCCGCCGTGAACTGGTTCTGGACCAGGTTGCCGATCAGGATCTCCTTGGCGCCACCGAGCAGGTCCGATGTCAAGAACGAGCCCAGCGACGGGATGAACACCAGCAGCGCGCCCGCGACCACCCCGGGCAGCGACAGCGGCAGCGTGACGCGGAAGAACCGGGCGGCCGGTCGCGCGCCCAGCACCTCGGCCGCTTCGAGCAGCGACAGGTCGAGCTTCTCGAGCGACGCGTAGATCGGCAGGATCATGAACGGCAAGTAGCCGTAGACGAGTCCGAGCATGACCGCGAACGGGGTGTAGAGCATCACGATCGGCTCGTCGATGAGCCCGATGGATTGCAGCGCCGTGTTGATCAGCCCGGTGTCACGCAGCAAGAAGATCATCGCGAACGTGCGCACCAAGAAGCTCGTCCAGAACGGCAAGATCACCAGGAACAGCAGCAGGCCCTTGAACCGTCCGGCGCGGGTGATGGCGTACGCGACCGGGTAGCCGAGCAGCAAGCAAGCGACCGTGCAGACCGTCGCGTCTACCGTCGTCCGCATCAGGATCGTCAGGTACAACGAGTCGAAGAACCGGAGGTAGTGCTCCAGGGTGAACCCGGACTCCACGCCGCCGTACATGCCGCGCGGCATGAACGAGTAGGTGAACATCATGAAGACGGGCACCAAGAAGAACACGAGCAGCCAGAGGCCGCCCGGCGCCACCAGCGACCACGCCCGCACCGTCGGGTTGTGGTGGAAGTAATCGAGCGCGCGTTGCCGAAGGGAGCGGCTCACTCCTCCTCCAGGACCTGGCAATCGACCGGCATCCACGCGACCGCGACCTCGTCGCCGCGGCGCCACGGGATCGGGCGGAGGAACTGGCCTTCGTTGCGGAGCGCGACGGTCATCGAGCGGTCGCCGGGCAGGGCCACCAGCACGTGGAGGGTCTCGCCCATGTACAAGACGTCGCGGACGGCGCCCGTGAGGGCGT
Source organism: uncultured Pseudomonadota bacterium (assembly GCA_903897935.1). Lineage (GTDB taxonomy): Bacteria > Myxococcota_A > UBA796 > UBA796 > CAIUDO01. The sequence continues at coordinate 7,223 of CAIUDO010000538.1, read as the reverse complement.
TCTCGCCAGCCGGCACCGCGTCGGGGCGGACGATGTCGAGCCACTCCGGGCGCACCGCGATGCACACCGCGCGGCCCGCCGCGATCGTCTTGTGGTCCGGCACGATCAGGTGCTCGCCGTGCGCGGTGACCGCGCGCCAGCCGCCCTCGGTGCGATCGGACACGGTCGCCTCGACGAAGTTCGACTCGCCGATGAACTTGGCGACGAACCGCGTGCGCGGGTTCTCGTAGATCTCGGCGGGGCTGCCGAGCTGGGCGACGCGCGCGTTGTCCATGACCGCGATGCGGTCGGACATCGTGAGCGCCTCCTCCTGATCGTGGGTGACGTAGACGAACGTGGTGCCGAGCTGCTCGTTGAGCTGCTTGAGCTCGAGCTGCATCTCCTTGCGAAGCTTGAGGTCGATCGCGCCGAGCGGCTCGTCGAGCAGGAGGATCGACGGCTCGAGCACGAGCGCGCGCGCGAGCGCCACGCGTTGCCGCTGGCCACCGGAGAGCTGGGCGGGCAGGCGCCGCCCGAACGTCTTCGCGTCCAGGCGCACCATCGACATCGCCGCGACGACGCGATCCGGCATCTCGCTCTTGCTGGCGCCGCGCATCTCAAGGCCGAACGCGATGTTCCGCTCGACGGTGAGGTGCGGGAACAGGGCGTAGTTCTGGAACACCATCGCGAGGCGGCGCTCGTACGGGCGCTTCTTGTTGACGACGTCGCCGTGCAGGCGCACCTCGCCGCCGTCTTCGTCGGGCGACTCGAAGCCGGCCAACAAGCGGAGCGTGGTCGTCTTGCCGCAGCCGGACGGGCCGAGCAACGAGAAGAACTCGCCTTTGCGGATCTCGAACGAGATGTCCCGCACCGCGCGGAACGACCCAAAAGTCTTGCTCACCCGGCGGAATTCGACCACTGGCGCTGCGTCTGCGTCGACCAAGCCCTCTCCTGCGCGACGTCGGGCACTCTACCAGGATCACGCGGGCGGGGGGTCGCGAATCACGACGGCGGAAGCAGGCGGGGACGCGGCGTGCGCCAGCGGTGCCGCAGAAGGAGCGGCGCGTGGTGTGGGCCGGATGGCTACTTCGCAGCCGCCGCCGGCACCGGTCGAGGCATCTCGTCCCAGGTGCGGCCATCGAGCAGGCGCCCGGTCGTCGACTTCCGCACGCCGCCCCATTGCTTGAAGAAGAAGGGCACCGCGGCCCGCGCGCACTGGTCTCGGACGTCGCGAACCCAGTCGGGCTCCATGGGCCGTGCGCCGGCACCGGACTCCCCGCCGACGATCACCCAGTCGATGTCAGCCAGCGGCAGTTCGTGGATCGGCCCGAGGAGGGGCTCAACGGAGAGGAAGCGAACGGCCGCGTCGTGCACGGTGACGAGGTCGCCGATACGGTCGGTATACCGCTGGGACTCGATCGAGACCCCGATCCACACATTGGCTGGCCACGGCAACGTCGGCGCGAGCGCGCGGAGCCGCTCGGAGCGCTTGGTGAGCACCTGGAACGCGCGATGGTGGGACGCCTGACCCATAACGTCGAACACACGCCGGATGTACGCGTCAGGCACGCCGTCCTGGAACAAGTCGGACATCGAGTTCACGAAGATGCGCTTCGGCGTGCGCCAGCGCAACGGCAGCTCCAGCGCCTCGGGCACGAGCCGCAGGTCGAACCCCTGCTCGAAGGGATGCCCGGGCACTCCGCGAAAACGCTCCGAGAACGTCTCGGCGTAGCAGTGCTTGCAGCCCGGGCTCACCTTTCGACACCCACGAAGCGGGTTCCAGGTGGCGTCCGTCCATTCGATGGCCGACGTCGCAGACACGGCGAGCTGAACCCCGTGGAAACATAGGTTCAGTAATCGGTCGGGATGGCGGAAACCAGCTCTGGTTGCGCGGCAAAGCCTCCCGCGACGAGGATAACGGCGGACAAGGGGGTGGCGCCATGCGGGAGATGGGCGAGGAGTACCACGGCCGCGAGCAGACGTGGCTCAAGCACCGGGTGCTCGAGGAGTACCTCGCGGCGTGGTCCCACAAGCTGGGCTCGATTCCCGGACCCGCCGTCCACCTCTGGTACGTCGACGTGTTTGCGGGTCCCTGGGAGTCGCAACACGAGGCGCGGGCCGACACGTCGATCGCGATCGGTCTGCGCGCCCTCAACGAGGCCGCGCAAACGTGGGCGAAGAAGGGTCACAAGATCCAACTGCACGCGGCGTTCGTCGAGAAGAACCCTCGTTCGTTCCCGGGGCTCGACAGCTTCGCGCGAGCGGCTGCCGGCGCCGTGACGGTCCATACATTCGAGGGTGCGTTCGGTGACCACGTCGACGCGATCGATCGCCTCGTTGGCGCGGATCCTGCGTTCATCTTCGTCGACCCCACGGGCTGGGACGGCGCGGCGCTTCGGTTCATCGGCAAGCTCGGCCGTCGCGACCGCCGCGACGTGATGATCAACGTGATGTACGACCACATCAACCGCTTCAAGGACGACCAGCGCGACTTCTTGCGCCGCCAGATGCGCGACTTCTTCGGCCTCGACGATGCGGATCTCCCAGCCGGCATGAGCGAGGACGAGCTGATGACGTTCTACCGGCAGCGGCTCCGTGAAGAGAGTCGTGTGCCGTGGGTTGCGGACCTCGCGGTTCCCGTGCCCACGAAGGAGCGGACCAAGTTCCGCCTGGTCGTGGCGGGCCGCCACCCGAAGGTGGTCGATCTCTTCCGCACCGTCGAGGCCAAGGTGATCGGCAAGGAGGCGGCGCAGGTCCGGGTGGACGCCCGAGCCCGAGCCGACGAGTCGAAGTCCGGGCAGTTGCCCCTGCTGAGCCCACCCGCCCCGCCAGAGGACACGTCCTACCGCGACCGTCGGCAGTCCGACCTCGACCTGGTGCGCCAGCGGACGCTCGCCGCCATCGCCGACGGCCGGCAGCCCCACTTCCGCGACGTGTGGCCCCCCATCCTCTGCGAAGCGCACTTGACCCTTCACGATCTGAAGGTCGCCGTCCTCGAACTGGAGCGCGCCGGAACGCTGCGCGTGATCGGCCGGGGGCCGCGCGAGCGAACCATCCACGACGAGCACCGGCTCGCTTCGCCTACAGACTGAGGCGGCGCGACGACCCGAGAGCGTGGACCGGGAGTCTCGTGGTGCCGGGTCGCGAAGCAGGCGGGCGCCGAACGACACCTCCATCTCGCGCCCCGCGCCGCAACCGCCCGCAGGGTACGTACCCGCCATGCCCGACCACGAATCCGTCACCGTCGACGCCGCGCGCGCCGGCACCCGTCTCGACAAGCTGCTCGCCGACCTCCCGAGCGTCGGCACCCGCGAGCGCGCCCGCCAGGCGCTGCACACCGGCAAGGTCCGGGTCGACGGCGAACCCGTCGGCCAAGACGACGCCGGGCGCCGCCTCGACGAGGGCGCCACCGTGCTGCTCGCGTGGTCGCAGCCCGGGACCGCCGCCAAGAAGGTCGCGCACCGCGACGCGGCCATCCGCGCGGGCGTGCGGGTCGTCGCGTCCGACGAAGCCATCGTGGTCGCCGACAAGCCCGCGGGCTTGTTGACGGACGCCGCCGATCCGACCCAAGAGCGCGACCACGACACCCTGCGGAAGCGGCTGCGCGCGATGTTCGGCAGCAAGGTCGCGCCGGCGCACCGCATCGACCGCAACACCACCGGCCTCGTGTTGTTCGCGCGCACGCCCGAGGCGCTCACGGCGCTCAAAGAGCAGTTCTACGCCCGCACACCCGAGCGGACCTACCTCGCGTTGGTCGAGGGCCACGTCAAGGGCGAGCGCGGGCGGTGGGCGGACTGGATGGCGTGGGACGGGAAGCAGAAGGTGCAGGAGCCGTGCGAAGCCACGGCCGAAGGTGCGTTCCGGGCCGAGGCGTCGTGGAGCGTGCGCGAGCGCCTGCGCAACGCGACGCTGCTGGAGGTGCGCCTGGTGAGCGGCCGGCGCAACCAGATCCGTCTGCAGGCCATGTTGGCGGGACACCCACTGGTCGGCGAGGCGGTCTACCGGCAGCGCGGGCCGACCCCGATCCCGTTCGGTCGGCAAGCGTTGCACGCGCACCGGCTCGGCATCGTGCACCCGTCGACGGGGCAACCGATCACATGGACGTCACCGTTGCCGCGCGATCTGGTCGCGCTGATCGGCACCCTCCGCTGAAGCCGACCCCGCTAGCGCTATCCCCAAGACAAGCGCAGGGCCGAGCCACCAGCCATCAGCTTCCAGCTTGATAATGGCGCGATGGTGACCCAACCGCCCTTCACCTGAACGCGAACAACCCGGTCGACTGCCGCTGAGCGATGCATGGCTTTGTCCGGGCTGACCGCTGACCGCTGACTGCTGACCGCTTGTTCAAGGGCTAGCAGCCCCACGACTCCAGCATCACGTGCGCCTCGCCGTACCCCCCGGGCCCGACAACCCCGACGGAGACGCCCCCATCGAGGTACCACTCCGCCTCCGACAACCGCACGTGCACCTGCTCGCCGCCGATCCGCGCGCCCCACCACGAGCCCGGGCCCATCGACACCGGCCCCGCCTCCCATGGCCCCCCGCTGCGCGCGATCGCGCCGTCCGGACCGACCAACGCGACACCGACCGCCTCGCGCACCTCCCCGTCCCCGCCGCAGCTCCGCCACGTCGTCAGCACCCGCTGCGACACCTCGACCAACGACGGCTCGGGGGTCGGCGCGAGGGTCACCCCCAACGTCTCGCCCACCGCGACGTCGAGCGCGCTCCGCGCAGAAACCGCGTCGAACGCCGACGCGCGGGCCGACCACAGCGGCACCGTCGCCACCGGCCCGTCCGCGACGCACGGACCCAGCACGATCACGTTGGCGTCGGTCTCCGGGTCCGGCTGCGGCGCCCACGGGCTCGGGTCGTCGTTCCAGGCCGCGGTCAGGAACGGCGCCGGGAACGGCGTGCCCGTCACCACCTCCGGCGCCCCCGTCGGCGCGACGAACCACGGGCCGGCGGCGACGCGGCTGATCTCGGCGCGCAGCGCGTCCGGATCGACCTCCCAGCCGGCTGCCGGCGCGACCACCCCGTCCGCGTCGACCCGCGCGACCAGCTCGGTGCGACCGCGCCGACACACACCGACCCAGCCGCCCTCGTCACCCGGCCGGGTCCGGCGTCCCACCGTGATCCCGGCGGCGTCGTACGCGCCGTCGAGCGACCGCCAGACGTCCTCGCGCTGCGGATCCAGCGCGACCGCCCGCTCCAACAACACCACCCGATCGGCGGTCGACGCCGCGTCCGCTGCCGCCACCAGCGCCTCGACCGACGGCGGCGCGCCCAGCAGGCGCTCGGGCATCCAGCCTTCAATCGGCCAATCCTCCGGCCGATCCACCATCCGTACCCGGACGCGGTCGCCGTCCCGACCGGTGACGACGACCTCGGTGCCGATGCGCAGGCGCGCGACCTCGAGCGCGTCCGGCGTCGCGGCGTCGCGCAGCCGGACCGCGTCGGCGATCACGAACCCGGACACCCGCGCCTCCGACAGACCCGACCCAGCGAACGCGAACCCTGCCAACGCCAACCAGGACATCACGCACCTCCTGCGGGACGTAAATGCAGGCGCTGTGCCATCATCTGGCTATTTATCGTAGCGGACCACGAACCGCCGAGCGCGCGCACGCGGTGACCGCTGCGCAGGAGGACCGCCCCTCTGCTACACTCCAACCGGAGTCACGCCCATGCGCCGCATCATCCTCCTCGCCCTCGCTGGCTGCAACGACTACGGCTTCTCCGGCGACAAGCCCGTAGACGAGCCGACCACCGAGCCGACCGAGCCCACCGAGCCGCCGCCGCGCACCACGCCGGACGTGCGCGTCACGCCGAGCTCCGTCGATCTCGGCGTCGTGTGCGACAGCGCGCTGCAGCTCGTCGAGATCCACAACGACGGCGACGGGCCGCTCACCGTGATCGCGCTGTCCCTGTCGGATCCGAGCTTCACCCTGGGCTCCGCGCCCGTGCTGCCGAGCACCGTCGATCCCGGCAGCTTGATGGTCGTCGAGGTGTTCGGCACCGCCGGCGACGCCGTGCTGCGCATCGAGACCGACGACCCGGACACCCCGTCCGTCGAGGTCCCGCTCACGGCCGCGAGCGACGCGCCGCCGCTCGTCACCATCGACAGCCCCACCGGCGGCACGGTGCTCGGCGTCGGCGAGATCAACACGTTCTACGCCACCGTCAGCGACGACGCCGATCCCACCGAGGCGCTGTCGATCGGCTGGACCAGCGACGTCGACGGCGCCCTCGGCGGCGCGCCCGCCGACCCGACCGGCGTAGCGACCCTCACCTGGGACGGCAACGCGCGCTCGTCGGGCCCGCACGTGGTCACGCTCACGGTCCAGGACTCGTGCGAGCACCGCGTCGACGTCGCCGTGCCGGTCTGCCAGAACGCCGGCTACACCGCCGAGTCGCTCGACCTGAAGACGTGGAACTTCGAGGGGAGCGCGCGCTACGATTCGTCGAATGGGTGGATCGAGCTCACCGGGCCGTACACGAACCAGGCCGGCACCGCGTTCCAGACCGTCTCCACGGTCGACTCGACGAGCATCGAGATCGCGTTCAGCTTCTTCGTCTCCGGGGGCAGCGGCGCTGACGGCATCTCGTTGACCGCGCTCGACAGCACCCGGATGACCAGCTTCGTGGGGTCGACCGGGGGCGGCATCGGCTACGCCGGCTTGCCAGGGTGGAGCGTCGAGATCGACACCTGGTACAACGCCGAGCAGAACGACCCGACGCCCGACGACCACGTCAGCGTGCACATCGACGGCGACGCCAACACGGTGCGCGCATGGTCGGCGCTTCCCGAGATGGAAGACAATCGGTGGCACACGATGGAGGTGGTCGTCGTCGGGACGCACATGACGGTGGCCATCGACAGCGTCGTCTACGTCGACCAGGACGTGCCGTCGTTGCCGTCGTTCCCGGCGTACGTCGGCTTCACCGCGGCGACCGGCGCGGCCACCAACTACCACCTGATCGACGCCCTGATCGTCGAAGGGTTCGTCTGCGAGTAGCGGAAACGAAGCTTCGATCTGTCGTTAACGCCCACCGGGGCCTAGCTCCGCCGCGACCTCTTCCAGGGCGGACCGGGCCCCACTTCCGTCATCCGCCCTCCCGACGGTCGCTTCGGATCTTCCGACTTCGTCCGAAGATCCTACAGCTCCCTTGGTCGGTGCGGGGAACGACGCCCCTCCATCTCAACCGATACGAACTCGATGTCGGTCGGCACCACCAAGCGCCCC
>CAIUDO010000537.1 GCA_903897935.1 uncultured Pseudomonadota bacterium | reverse complement strand
CGGGCCGGCTTCGGGCCCGCGCTCGCGGCCCCGCTGCGCGCGAGCGCGTCGATGACCTGACCGCTTTTCGCCCTGTGAAGGCCTACGAACCCAGCCGCCCCTGCCACCGCTGCGGGTCACGGGCGGAATGAAACACCGCGAGGACCTCGATGTGCTGCGGCTCGATCAGGTAGAGGACCGCGAAAGGGAATCGCCGAACCACGCGGCGCCGGACCTCGCCGCGCACGCGGGGCCACGCGAGCGGCGACCGCCCGATCTCGGCCATTGCAGTGTCCACACACGCGCGGAACTCGTCGCCGAGGCCCTCGCGCTGCTCCTCGTACCAGCGCCAAGCGTCGGTCAGCTCCGCGAGCGCGACCGGTCGGAGGCGAACGCGGAGCATCAGCGGCGCCGCATCCGCTCGCGTGCCTGCTCCCAAGAGATCGAGGTCTCCGGGTGAGCCCGGTAGTCGTCGAGTCGGCGATCGAGCTCAGCCGCCTCCGCTGGCGTCAGCGGCTGGTGCTCCGCTTCTGCCGCGATCCGGTCCCACAGCTCCTGCACGTACAGGATGCGCTCTGCGGTCGTCATCTGGTCGAAGGACGGGTCCATGACGGCAGTGTAGCGTCGGTTCCTCTGCTCGCCAATGACGGCTTCGACGGCGCGCGTTCGACGACGACGCAGGGCCGTTGGCCGTTAGCCGTTAGCCGTTAGGTATGCAGGATCAACCACAGCTAACAGCCAACAGCTGGTTTGCCGTTGGCCGTGCCCACCCAGCGTCGTGGGCGCAGTCGGCGATTGTAGGGGTACATCCAGCTAACGGCTAACGGCTAAGTGCTAAGGGCTAACGGCTCCTACGGGACCTCGATCGCCTCGACGACCGCGCCGGGATCCAGGTCCGGCGCGTCGGCCGCGCGCACGATGAACGCCTGCATTCGTGCGCCGATGCGGTCGAGCCGCTCCTTCGTCTCCCCGGCGACCACACCCGACGCGATCCACGGGATCCAACGCGTGAACCGACCGCCGACCGCCGTCGCGGTGCTGCGCGCCACCGACGCCGCCAGGCGCGACGCCACCCCGGTGCCCACCTCGCCCGACGCGGTCGCGTGCGCGACGAGCGCGCGCGGGAGCTCGCTCACCCGCGCCGAGACCCCGCCTTGCTCCGGGAACACGACCCCGACCCCCACCGCGACCGCGCGCCACACCACCAGGTCTCCGCGCGACGTGCCCGGCTCGACCCCGTGCACGATCGCGAGGCGTTGGGCGAGCCGGACCACCGAGGCCGCCTGCGCCGCGGTCTCCGGAGGCACCGACAACAAGCCCGCGAGCCCGGACACCGCCGCCACCGCCATGCCCTGCTGCGATGCGCGCGCGATCAGCACCGACGACGTGAACGCCAGCTCGTGCTCCCGCGGACGCGTGGGCGCGCCCGGCTCGACGAACGGCAGCCGACGACGACGCAACGAAGCGCGTACGACCTCGGGATCAACCGAGATCAAACGGTACACGAGCGGCAGCGCACCAGAGTCGGCCTGGCGCAACCACGCGTCGATGGTCTCGCTCAACATGGACACGCGCCGTTCCTATCGCGAGATCGGGTGGCACGCGCGGCGCACGGGTTGCTCCGGATCTCCAACCGAGCGATCATGGCACATTGAGGTTCGCTTGGGCCAGACGCTGACGTGGATCGGGTTGTTCGTCGCCGCTGTCGGAGCGGTCGTCATCGCCGCCGTGCTGGCGCGCCGACGCGTGGCGCCGGTGGACGCGCGCGGGTGGCGCGCCATGGCCGCCGCGTCGCCCGACCTCACCTACTCCGTGCTGCGCGGGCGCCCCACCCTCGCCGGGCGGCACCGCGGCGTCGGGGTGAGCATGGTCGCGCACACCGCGCGCGGCGCGCCCGGCACCACCGCCGCTACGCCCGACCACGAGCTGCCCGGCGTCACCCACGTCGAGATCTCGGCGACGATCCTGAACCCGATGCCGGCCGGCTTTCACGCGCGCGCGCTCGGCCTCGGCGCCCGGGTCGGCGCCAAGCTCGAGGGCAAGCGGCGGG
>CAIUDO010000536.1 GCA_903897935.1 uncultured Pseudomonadota bacterium | reverse complement strand
CCCCCCGACAACAGGGCCAGGCCGGCCTCGGCGCGCGCCCGGGCCTCGTCGAGGCGACCCTCGCGACGCATGAGCGCGCTGTCCATCCCATACGCCACGCCATGGAACGGGTGACCGACCGGGAGCGCGGCGACGTCGATGGCGAGCCCCTCGTCCATGTACCGGCGCGCGCCCGCGAGATCACCGAGCTCGGCCGACGCGGCGGAGAGCATCTGCAAGACGGACGCTACCCGACTCGAGTCCGGCCCGTACACGGCTCGGTGCAGGTCGAGCGCGCGCAGGTACGCGTCGCGCTGGGCCTCGTGCTGGCGTTGCGCGCCCAGGGCGTGCCCGAGCTCGATCAGGGTCGCGGCGATCACCGCGCTGTCGCCCCCCGCGGCCGTGGCGACGTCGAGCGCGCGGGTCAGGTGCTGCTCCGCCTCCGGGAACATGCCCCCTTCGTAGTCCTGGGTGCCGAGCTCGGCGTACACCCGCCCGGTCGCGGCGGCGTCGGGCCCGAGCGCGTCCAGCGCGGCGTCCAACGCGCCCTCGATGATCCACCGCGCCTCTTGCACCCGTCCGGCGCTCCGAGCGATGGTCGCCAGGTTCACCCGCGACAGCACGTAGTCGGCGGAGCGCGGGTCGTTGGCCGCGTAGACGTCGGAGGCCCGCGCGGCGACGTCGTACGCCTCGTCGTACGCGGCGACGTGGTGCAGCATCTGCGCGAGGTTGGACAACGCGGTCGCGGTGTCGGGGTGGGTCGGCCCCAGGGCCTCGGAGAGCAACGCGACGGTGGTTCGCCCGATAGGGAGCGCCTCCTCCACCCTCCCCAACGACGACAACACGGCGCTGACGAGCCCCTCGGCCCGCACGGCGTCCATCGGGTCGTAGCCGTCGGTCGCGTACACGTGCGCGCGGGCTTGTTGGGCGTGGTCCAGCGCGCGGGTGAGGTCGCGCTCGCTGAAGGCGAGGTTCGCGGAGGTGGCGAGGATGAGCGACCAGGACCGACCCTCGCGCTCCTCGCACGCCGCCATCGCCTGATCGATCGCGGCGCGCGCGCCCACGAGGTCGCCATCCTGCATCCGCGCGACGGAGAGGCGGCGGAGCAAGCTGGCTGCGAACGCCGACCCTCGCGACGAGTCGTCGACGAGATCGGCGTAGGCACGCTCGAGCCACTCGGCGGCCGCGCCGGGCTCACGCGCCGCCTCAGCGACCTCATACGCCCGATACGCGGACTCCCCAGCCGAGGACGGGTGATCGACGAGCGCGGCGCAGCTCTCCTCGAAGGCGTCGTAGGCCTCGTCGACCCGTCCGAGCGCGCCGAGGGTCTGGCCGAGCGCCCGGTACAGCTTGCCCCGGGCGACGGGGTCGAGCGCGGGATCGGCGAGGGCGCCACGCAGCGGCGCTTCGGCGTCGGCGTAGCTGCCTTCGGCTTGCACCTGCGCGAACCACTCGTCGAGGTCGACGGCGTGGGCCGGTCGCCCGGCGAGCAACGACAGCAGAAGGAGTCCCACGAACGCACGCACCGGCCGCTCCTGTCCACCCGCGGACCCGTCCACCCTGCGCGGTCACCACGAGTCGTCGCTTACACGACGTTACGCCGCCAGCCGAGCCGCGTCGCAGAGCAAGGCCGCGACGGTGCCCTTCGAGCCCGATCAAACAGAAGTTCGATCGGTGCGAATCGTCGTAGCGGCGGCGGGCGATGTGGGCAACGCGTCGCTTGATCCGGCGGGAAGCCGGCTCGGAGCTCGCCGCGACGGGTTGTCCAAGGGGGTGGGCGACGGTGTGCGACCCGTCGACCCGGCGTGAGCCGGACACGTGGCGGGGCGCAGGGTCGTGCACGGTCGTCCACGCCCGGCATCGTCCACCGCCGTCCCCGGCGCGGGACGACCCACGTGGGTCGGGTCCTGCCGGCTCGGGTCAACGCCAACCACGGCTGGGG
>CAIUDO010000535.1 GCA_903897935.1 uncultured Pseudomonadota bacterium | reverse complement strand
CCGTCACGGTCGAAGTCGAGCACGACGTCGAGCGGGCGGCCGGTCGCTGCGTCGTCGTCCGGGTCGGCCCACGCGATCCATCGGTTGTCCGCGAGCGCCGCGCCGACGGTGACCTCCTCGGCGCCCCCGGTGACGTCGACGAGCGCGGCGCTGGCGGCCCACCCGGCGGCGTCTTTGTGGTCGACGACGTACAACGCCGCGGTCGCGCCTGCGCGCTCCGGCACGCGAGACGGATCGAGCGCGACCTCGACAGGCTGATCCCGCTCGAACGACAACACCGTCTGGAACCACGGGAAGGCGTCGAGGCTGCGCCCAGCGAGGCCCGGGTCGCGCCGCACCTCGAACGACACCGTGGACGCGTCACCGCAAGAGCTCGTTACATCCACGCTTCCGGCGCCGAGCGTGGCGCCATCGATCCAGATCGTCGCCGGCAAGGGGAGGACCGCGGCGGTGAGCGTAGCGCCGTCGGCGCCGTACGCGCGGATGGCACCTGAGACCGCGACCTCGGCGGTGATGTCGGGCGCGTCCGATGACAAGGTGATCGCGGTCATGCCGGGGAAGTAGGACGGCGCGACGGCAGGGTCGCGCTCCGGGTGCAACCACGTGGTCACGCCGACACCGAGGGCGGCGGCTTGTTCCAACCACGGTCCCTGGACGACGAGGCACGAACCACACCCGAGGTCTGCGACACAGATCTGCTCGGGTCGCGTGCACGTCGCTTCGCTCTGTACGTCACCTTCTTTGTCGCAGGTGATCGCGAGATCGCCGTCGCACAGCACGGCGCCCGGGCTGTCGTCGCACGCGTCAGGCCGCTCGGTGTCGGCGTCGGTGTCGGTGTCGGTGTCCGTGTCGGCGTCCGCGTCGGCGTCGGTGTCCGTGTCGGCGTCCGCGTCGGTTGGAGGCGGGTTGATCTCGCCCTTCTGGCAAGCGAACACGAGGGACAGCGCGAGGCCCAGCATGTGTGACTCCGGTGGCGTCCCGCTATCGCTTCGTTGACGCCGGTTCCACCCCGGTCCCGTAGACGCCGACAGCGAACGTAGGGTGGTCGGGGTCGTTGGTCTCGAGGCGCAGCAAGCCGACGAAGACGCCCGTTCGGTACGGCGTGAACCGGTACGCGACCGGCACCTCGAGGCCGGGGTCGACCGTCGTGGGGACCTCGCCGAGGCGCTCGAACCCGTCGAGCGACTCGTCGAGGATGGTGAGCTGGAGCGGCTCGTGGCCGACGTTGCCCAGCCGGATGGAGACGTCGGCGGCGGCTCCGACCGGCACGTCGCCGGCGTCAGCGGCGTCGGCGGTGAGGCGCGGGGCGTCGCCTTGGCCGGTCAGGCTGACCACCCATGTGTCACTGACCGTGATGAATGCGGCGTACGCGCCGTCCCGCGTCGGCGTGAACCGAACCGGGACCTCCAGCGTGTCGCCCGGGCCGAGGTCGACGACCGGCGCCACCCCGTCGACCACGAACGCGACGTCCCCGTCGACGCTCGTGTGCCCGAACACCGACGTCGGCTCGGACGTCCCGTTGATTACCTGGAACGAGCGTGTTTCTCCGTTGGTGTCCGAAACGGCGACCTCGAACCACAACGTGTCCGGCATCACCAGCACCTGGTCGGGCGCGACGGGCACGGACTCCGTCAGGCTGGTCTCGCGGTCGGGCGGAGGCGCCCAGGGGGCACACGCCACGATCCACGCCGTGGTGATCATCCCGACGGCGCCCAGCCGATCGCCACCCCGTGCGCCCACGAGCGCGCGAGCGCGCCCTGGTACGGCCACGCGGCCCACCGCAGGTCGTACCGCAGCACGAGGCCCCCGGGCAGCGCGCCGGCGAGCCGTGCGCCGGGCGCGATCGACCACGCGACCTGGGGCGAGCCCTCCGGGACGCGGACCATCGGCCCCGACGCGACGATCGGCCCGAGGGCGAGGCCGTCGCTGCCCCACGGCGCCACCAGCAGGCCGGAGCCGACCGCGACGGCGCCGACCGCGACGGTACCCCAGTCCGTCGTCTGCCCAGAACCACCTTCGATACGTGTATACGTGGGGATGACCACCCGCTCGCCGACCGGCCAGTCCACGCCCGCTTGTACGGCGCCCACCGTGGCGCGCTCGAGCGCCGCGCCGCCGGCGGTGTACACGTCGACCCCGGCGGTCACCCACGGCGACGGGCGGCCGTCCCCGACGAGGTCCTCGAGCGCGTAGTGCGCGCCGGGCTGGGCGACGATCCGGCGGCGGGCGAGGGTCTGCCCGCTCGGACCGACGACCTCGACGAGGTGCTGCCCCTCGCTCAGGTCGAACGCACCGGGCAGCACGCCGCGCGCCGTGCCGTCGACGAACAGCCGCGCGTGGTCGAGCAGGGCGTCCCACGACGAGACCATCGCGCGCTCGGCGTCGCGCCGCCGCGACGGGTCGCCGGCCAACCAGATCTCCTCCCGCCCGACGACTCGGTACTCGGCGCGCGGCACCTGCTGGCCGCCCGTGTGGCGCAGGGTGCCGTCGCGCGCCCACGCGTGCGCCTCGACCACGTCGACGAGGCCGTCCCGGTCGAGGTCGGCGCTGCCGCGGTCCCGGGTGAGGGCGTTGATCAAGAAGTGCGTGTACACGCCGTTCTGGAGGTTCGGGTCCTCCATCGCCGGCTGGTGCACCTCGGCGGCGAACAGCCGGGCCTCGGACTCGCTGACCGCGATCGGGTCGGGGGCGGGGGCGGGGCCTTTGAGCGCGCGCAGCGTCGACGTGGTCGCTTGGGACAACGCCGACTTGCTGCGACCGTCGTGACAGGTGTCGAGCACCATCACCCGCCGGCGGGCCGGGAGGTCGGAGACCGCTTGCTCGAGCCAGCCGATGTCGATCGCGGTGCCGAACGGGTCGTCGACGCGGCCGTCGCTCGGGATGAAGAACAAGCGCGTCCCGTCGATCCCGTCGAGCGCGAGGGTGCCGTGGCCGGACAGGTACAAGAAGAAGGTGTCGTCGCGGCGCAGGGTGGCGCCGAGATCCTCGAACACCTGGACCAGGCCGGCGGCGGTGGCGTCGGGGCCGGCGGTGACCACCCGGACGTGGTCCCACCCGCCGACCGAGGGGTCGGAGAGCACACGCGCGAGGTCGGTGGCGTCCTTCGACGCGAACGCGAGCCCTTGGAGCGCCGG
>CAIUDO010000534.1 GCA_903897935.1 uncultured Pseudomonadota bacterium | reverse complement strand
GTCGGCGTCGGCGTCGGCGTCCGTGTCGGCGTCGGCGTCGAACTCTTCGCCCTCCTGGCGACCGAGCATGTCCTGGGGCTCGTTGATCTTGCAGGCGGGCGCTGCGAGCGTGATCAGGAGCATCAGCAGGGCGCTTTTGGTCAGGTGCATCGTCGCCTCCGCGGTCAGACTGCCCCAGCGCGAGCGGACCATCAAGGCGAGATTGCACGTTCCGTGTAGCGGAACGGGGCGCCGTCGTGCAGAATCGCTTCAGTCGTCGTGGAAAGTCCAGGTATGGCCTTCGATTATGTTCAACTCGCGCGGGAGCTCGCCGCGTCGCTGCGCGGCTCCCGGTCGCAGGTCCAGTGGTCGCGGCGTTTAGGCTACAAGAGCAACGTCGCGTACTCGTGGGAGTCCGGCCGGCGGTGGCCGACGGGCGCCGAGTTCTTGCGCGCGTGTGGGCGCAACCATGTGGACGTGCCGGAGGCGATCACCCGGTTCTACGGGAGACGACCGGCCTGGATTGATGGCGTCGACCCAGCGACGCCGGCCGGAGTGGCGGCGTTGCTCGAGGATCTTCGTGGGTCCACCTCGGTGGCGGACCTCGCGAGACGCACGGGCGTCGGCCGGTTCGCGGTGTCGCGGTGGCTCGCTGGCCAGACGCAGCCGCGGCTGCCTGACTTCTTGCACATGGTCGACGCGTCGTCGGTCCGACTGGTCGACTTCTTGGCCGAGCTGGTCGACCCGGGGACGATCGAGACGATCCGTGAGGCGTGGACCCGCCTCGAGGCGCGGCGCCGGGGCGCGCACCTGGTGCCGTGGGCGCAGGCGGTGCTGTGCGCCCTCGACCTCGCCGCGTACGGGGCGGCGCCGCACCAGGAGGGGTGGATCGCGGAGCGGCTCGGCGTGCCGCTGGAGGTCGAGCGGGCCAGCCTCGATTTCCTTGCGCGCACGGGGCAGATCGTGTTCCGCGGCGGGCGCTGGGTCGCGCAAGACAGCGTCGCGGTCGACACCCGACGCTACCCGGAGGTCGGGCGCGCGCTCAAGGTGCACTGGACCGAGGCGGCACGCGACCGCATCGCCGCCGACGCGAGCGGCATGTTCTCGTACAACGTCTTCGTGGTGTCGCACGAGGACCTCGCGAAGCTGCGTGCGCTCCATCGCGAGTACTTCGCGGCGTTTCGAGGCATCGTCGCGGCGTCCCAGGCCGCTGAGGTGGTCGCGGTCGCGAACGTGCAGCTGTTCGCGCTCACCGACGAGGCCTCGGCTACTGGTCGGGCTTCATGAACCCGCTGGTGTTGTCGACCGTGGTGAGCGGCTTCTCCATCAGTCGGGAGTAGTGGTCGGCCACCTGGGCCAAGCTCGAGGTCCCCTCCTGGATCGTGCGGCGCTCACCGTCGAGCCGCACCGCGACCACCTCGGCGGCCCCGCCGCGGAGCAGGACGTGCTCGAGACGCGCGACGTCGTCCCACTTCAGGCGCTCGGTCACCGGGCCGCTGCGGTACTGCGTGGTGAAGATGACGGACCGCGTGGACTCGTCGACGAGGATCTTGTGCTCGAGCGGCTGCTGGGACTGCCAGTAGAACACGCCCGCACCGGACAGCGTCATGAACGCGATCGTGCCGAGGATCAAGAGAATGCCGGCCTTGTGGTTCGGTCCAGACTTCGTCGCCGCGAAGTCGTGGAAGCACTCCTTACAACGAACCGCGCTGGACGGCGCCTCGGCCCCACAGGACGGGCAGGTCTTGGTAGCGGCCATAGCGCTCCCCCTTTTTCCGACGGCTCTTTTCCGGATTCGGGGCCTCGTGTCAAGCGCGGGGGCCAACGCTTGACCCGCTGTCGACAGGGTTCAGCCGTCCCCGTACGTCCAGCGATAAGCCATCAAGTGGCCGAGCACGCGGCGGACGTACTGGCGCGTCTCGGTGAACGAGATGTCCTCGGCGAACGCGTCGGCGGGAGGCGGATCGGGCCACGCCTCGAGCCAACGCCGCACCGCCGCCTCCCCGCCGTTGTACGACGCGATGACGGCGGGCAGGCTCGTGTGCGCCGCGTCGCGCCCGACCGGGGTGAGCGTCGCGCCGAGCGACTCGTGCTTCATCCCGAGCTCCGTCGCGCCCATCCCGGCGTTGTACGGCGCCAGGTAGAGATCGTCGGCGTCGAACGCCCAGTCGCTGCCGCCCGAGAACGTCTGGGACAGCACCGCGTGGATGCGTGGTCCCTCGGCGGGCATGAGCTGCATGAGGCCGCGCGCGCCCGCTGGCGACGTCACCGACGGGTCGAGCCCGGACTCGGCCTGCATGATGGCGTACGGGAGCAGGGGGTCGAGGCCGTGCCGCGCCGCAACCGCCGCGACGGTCGCGCGCTCCGGGGCGGGGGTGCACGCCTGCTGCGCGACCGGGTCGCCGGCCTTCCACGGGCTCACGCAGTACGGGCGCGCGAGCGCGACCCCCGCTTTGTACGCTCCCGCCGCGATCAGCGCGTGGGCGCCCGCGAGCGCGCCCTCCCGCCCGGCGCTCGCGGCCCGCTTCGCGACCGCCGGGGCGAGGTCGACCGCCCACGACGGGAAGCCGGCGGCGACCAGGGCGTCGAGCTGGTTGATGTCCGGATCGGTGGCCAGGGACGGCGGCCACGGCGGGCGCGCGACCGCGGACACCCGCGGGAACGTGCGCCCGACCCGCTCGGCCGCGAGCCAGGCGTAGCCACTCGTCGGGTAGCGGTCGATCAAGGCGGACAACGCCGCGCGCTCCGCCGCGGGATCCCCGGACGACCGCGCGAGCCAGTATGCGGCGCCGGGCACGAGGTCGCTCGTCGAGCCGCTGGCTTGCAGCCGCTTCCACAACGACACCGCCCCAGCGACGTCGCCGGACCGCCACGACGCCCGGGCCGCGAACCACAAGGCCTCGTCGATGTGCTTGCCGGACGGGTAGGCGTCGGCGTGCGCGCGCAGCAGCGCGATGGCGTTCGCGTCGTCGCCGCGGTCGAACGCCATGTACCCCAGCTTGTAGTCGGCGGTGACGGCGAGCGCGTCGGTGGGGTGCTGAGCGAGCAGCCGACGGTAGATCACCGCGGCGGTGTCGTAGTCTCCGGTGCGTGCCGTCGACAACGCTGCGTCGAACAGGTCTTTGGCGGACCCAGTCGCGACGCTCGGGGCCCCGAGCAGCTGCGCCCAGCCTGCGATCGCGCCCGCATAGTCGCGCGCGCTCGCCTGGCTGCGGATCATGGTCTTCGGGCCGACCGCCGACGGGTCGCGGGCGGCGACGGCGAGCCGCAGCGCGTGGGCCTCAGCGGAGCGGCTCGCGTCAGCGAGGGCCCCCGCCCGCTCGAGCGCCAGCGTGCGCCCGGCGGCGGTCCCCAGGTCGGGCACCGGGGCGCCCAGCGCGGCGAGCGCCTCAGCGGCGCGGTCGCTCCACGGCCCGATCACGGAGATCACCCACAGGCGCGTGAACGTCGCCGATGCCGCCGCGACGTCCCCGCGATCGACCGCGCCCTTCGCGAGTAGGAACCTTGCTTCGTCCGCGATCGTAGGGACGCCGCACTCGAGCAGCAAGCGGAGGTCGTCGCGCGCGTCGAGCGACCGGCCCGCCGCGACGCGCGCGCGCCCACGCAGGAGCCGCGCTTCGAGCCCGGCGCGCCCGGGCAACGACACGCCGTCGAGGGCCTCGATCGCCGCGGCTGGATCCTCGAGCTCCAAGCGTGCTTCAGCGGCGACGAGCCGGGCGTAGGGGCCGAGCGGGCCGGTCGGCCACGGGCTGAGCTCCGCGACCGCGCGCCCCGGATCGTCGCCGCGCAGCGCGCATTCGGCGCGGACCAGCGCGTCGGCGGGGGTCGTACCGGTGGCACCGGCCACCGCGAGGGCGCAGTTGCCCATCGCCATCGCGCGGGCGGCGTCGGGGGTGAGCGCCAGCGCGGGCGCAAACGACAGGAGCAGCCACATCAAAACGACGACCCCAATTGGAAGTACCACGCGGCCAACGACGCGGGACCGAAGCCACCCTCGGTCAACCCGACCGCGTACCCGAGCCGCCCCGTCAGGGAGGTGCTCCAGCCGAGGATCACGCTGCCGCGCACCTCGGCGCCGACCCCGACCAGCGGGTCGACGATCGCGGCCGACCACGGGTCCGCGGACGAGAACGCGTTGCCGGCGTCGACGAACGCGGCCGCCGACACCACCCGCGCGAACGCAGGGACGGTGCCGACCCCACGGTCGATGCGCCACAACGGCATGCGGTACTCGGCGCCGGCCACCCAGTAGCGGTCGCCCGAGTCGGCCGCGAGCGGGTATCCACGCAGCAGCCGGAACTCGTCGGGGACGACGTACGACGTGCTGTCGCCGAACGCGCCGCCGAGCTGGTAGTACCCGAGGTAGTCGGTGGCCCCGAACGTCGCCCCGACGCCGCCGCGCGCCGCGAGCACGTGGTTGGCGCTCCACGGCATGACCACGTACTCGCGGAGGTCGACCGTCGCGGTGTACTGCGCGAGCGGGCTGTCGGTGCCGTCGGCGTTCTGCACGAAGCTGCCGAGCCACGGCTGGAACACCCCGCCGACGACCGAGAACACGCGCCCGTCCTCGGTGCTGATCGCCGCGGCGGTCTGCTCGGACCACGCGTACCGCCACCCGCCCTGGATGCCACCGAACCAGCCTTTGACCGGCAGGTACGGCAGGTACGCGTCCGGGTCGAGCGCGCTCCACGTGTCGCGCCGCGTGATGCTGTACTGGGCGAACAAGCTGCTGCGGAACGTGTAGGGGTACGAAACGAACAGGTACGCTCGGGTGCGCGCTTGCCAGTAGAGATCCTCGGCGACGGCGATCTCGTCGTCGTCGGCGACCCCGTCACCGTCGACGTCGTCGGGCCACAGGTACTGCGTGTACGGCACCGCTTGCCGGCTGGCCCCGACGCTGAAGACGGGCAGGTACCGGTTCCAGGTGACGTCGGCGGACCAGCCGAAGAAGTTGGCGTCGGTCCGGTAGCTGCCGGTCGCGGACCACAAGACGTGCCGAAGGGTGTCGCTCGAGAACGCGAGCGCGGTGGCCTCGAGCGCCCACGGGCTCTGGGTGAGCACGGTGGGCGGGTAGGGTGTGGTGCGCACGAACGGGAGCCAGAACCGGGGCAACAGCGTGGACCACGGGCGGTACCGGTGGGGCTCGATCCGGAACGGGTAGTCGCGCTCGTCGCCGAACACGTCCTCGACCTCGGTCTGGTCGAAGGTGTCGAGCACCTCGGTGCTCTGGGGCGCGGCGAGCAGCGCCGCGTGGTGGCGCGTCGCGGCGAGCGGCGCCGCCGCCGGCGGCAACGGGCGCAGGCGCACCTCGGGGCCCGGCTCGAACGACGCCCCGCTGGGCGCCCCGGTGGGCGCGCTGGGGGGGCGGACGCGCGCGAGGGGCGGGGGCGCGGCGGGGTCGGACCACGCCGCGGTCCCGGCCGCCGGGACCGCCGGGAGCAGCCCACGATCCAAGAAGTTCGACGGGTCGAACGGCATGATGCGGATCTGCCAGCCGTCCTGCGCGTACTGCTGGTAGGCGAGCAGCGCGCCGTCGGGGGTCAGGGTGGGGGCGCTCGCGCCGGTGAGTGTGTTCGTCACCTGGAACAGGCGTTCGGTCGCGATCTCGACGGCGTACACGTTGGGGACGCCGCTGCGGTCGGACACGAACAGAAGCCACCGGCCGTCGGCGGACCAGCGGGGCTCACGATCGTTGGCGGCGTCGGCGGTGAGGCGTTGGAGCGGCGATCCGTCGTCGCCGTACAGCCAAAGGTCGCGGCGACCGTGTTGCCACACCGAGACGGCCAGCGTGCGCCCGTCGGGCGAGAAGCGCGGCGTTGAGAACTGGCTGTGGTCGTCGCGCGCGGTCAGGGCGCGCTGCTGCTTGTCGACGGTGATGAGCTCGAGCTGCGTGTCTTGGGCGCGGTTGGTGACCACGACGAGGCGCTGGCCGTCGGGGGACAGCTCGGGGTCGCGCGCGCGGGCGCCCGACGTCAACGCGGACACCACGAACCCGGGGACCGTCATCAAGTAGACGTCGGACCAGGTGTTGAATCGGTTGACGAGGTGCGTCGACGCGAAGAGCAGGGCCTTGCTGTCGTTTCGCCACGTGAAGCCGCTCGCGCCGTAGTCCTGCTTGACCACCCGCGGGTCGCCGCCGCGCCCGTCGGACATCCAGAGCGCCGAGCCGGTCTGCAGGTCGTAGCAGGACCACACCAGCCGCTCGCCGTTGGGCGAGAACAGCGGCGCCGAGCACGACGCGGCCGGGTCGGAGATGAGGCCGCCTTCGCGCACCCCTTCGGCGCGGATGGTGTCCGCTTGCGCGGTGTAGCGGGCGATGGTGTCGACCTTCCAGTCTTCGTACCAGCGCTGGAGCGTGCGCCCGAACACCCGCTTCGACGGCAGCAGGTACGGGATCGACGACCCGTAGGTGTGCACCCAGTCCGTCCAGACGCGCTCCCCGGCGTGATCCGCGACGTACGCGATGAAGTCTTCGCCGAACAGGTACCGGAGGTTGCCCGACGGCGGGTCGATCTGGAAGCCGTCGAGGTTGCCGAGCGGCGGGAACGCGTCGGCGAGCACGGCGGTGCGCTCGATCATGTCGACGGTCGGGGAGCGCCCGCGGCCGCCCGCCGACTGGCGGGTCTCTTGGAACGTAGCGAAGCCCTCGATCATCCACGGCGGGGACAGCTCGTTGGTGCTCGCGATGCGCCCGACGACCGCCCGCGCGGCCCGCACGACCCCGTGGTTGGTGTCGAGGTGCAGGATGTGCGCGAATTCGTGCGTAGCGAGCGCCGTGTTCCAGTCCTCGTACAGCGCCAGCGTGCTGCTCTCCGTCGGCGCGGTCACGAACATGACGACGGTGTTGTAGGGCACGGCGCTCGCGTAGCCGTTGGCCACGTCCGTCCGGTCGACGAGCACGATCTCGGTGCGACGCCGCGGCTGCCACCCGACCTCCACCGTCATCGTGGTCCACACCTCCTCCAACGTGACCGACAGCTCGTCGGCGAGCTGCTCCTCACCCTGGTGGAAGTGGATGTGGAAGTGCTCGGTGGAGATCGTGCGCCAGGTGAGGTCGGGGTCGTAGCTGGCGGCGTGCGCTGCGGCCGCCAGCAGGAGCAGGGCGTGCGTCAAGAGGTTCCGGGGGCGAGGTGCCGGGCCCCCGCCAGCATAATCCGGTGACGGGGGCCGCTTCGCGCGCCGTAGCGCGCATCGATGCGGCAGCATCGCCGTTACGGTTGCGTGACGCGCGGACGCGGAGTCGCCGCACGGCGCGTACTCCTTGCCTTTTACGTGGCGAAACGCCGCGCACGTCGGGCGCGACGGGCGTGTGGTGTCGCGTCAGGCGCGACATTAGGGAGCGCGCATGACGTCCGGCCCAATCCTGATCATCGAAGATGAGCGTGATCTCCGCGACCTCGTCGAGCAGCAGCTCCGTCGTGAGGGGTTCGAGACGCTTTCCGCGGCGACCGCGGAGGAGGGCTTGCGGCTGGCGCACACGCCGCGCGTGTCCCTCGTCTTGCTCGACCTGATGTTGCCGGATCTGTCCGGCATCGAGGTGTGCCGGCGGCTGCGCGCCGACGCCGCGACGAAGGCGCTCCCGATCATCATGCTGACCGCCCGCAGCGAGGAGATCGACCGGGTGGTCGGCTTCGAGGTCGGCGCCGACGACTACGTCGTCAAGTCGAACCTCTCGATGCGTGAGCTCACGCTGCGCGTCCGGGCGGTCCTGCGCCGCCGCGCGTCCGACGCGGGCGCGGCCGACGCGGGGAGCCAGCGCCCCGCGAACCGGTTCGAGGTCGGGGGCCTCGTCGTCAACTCGGACGAGCACCGCGTGTGGGTCGCGGGCGAAGAGGTCGTGCTCACCGCGACCGAGTTCAAGCTGCTGACCGCCCTCATCGATCGCGCTGGCCGGGTACAGACCCGCGGCAGCCTCCTGGAGGGCGTGTGGGAGATGGCGCCCGACCTGAACACCCGAACGGTCGACACGCACGTGAAGCGGCTCCGCGAGAAGCTCGGCGCAGCCGCGGATTACATCGAGACGGTCCGGGGCGTCGGCTATCGGTTCAACGCGGCCAAGGTGAAGTGACGGCCCCCGGGCGTGCCCGGTGAGGCTGGAACTGGCGCAGCGGGTCGCGCTCCTGGTTTCGGTGGTGGTCGGGGTGACCGCGCTGGCCGTCGGCGCGTCGGTGTCCCGCGTGGCGGCGCTCGGCCCCGCGTGGGTGCTGGTGGTCGGCGTCCTCGTCGCGACCGGCTGCGTGGTAGGCGGGCACGCGCTCGCGCGCTGGTGGATCGGCGCGTGGCTGGGCTCGCTCCGCGCGATCAGCGAGGAGATCCGGTCGGGGCGCTCGGGGGTCGCCGTCGCGCCCGACCTCGCGGCGCTGGTGCGCGCGGCGAACGAGCGCGCGTCCCGGTGGGACGCCGAGCGGGACGCCCTCGACGCACGCTTGCGGTTGCTGGAGGACTGGCTCGAGTGCACGCCGGACGGGGTGCTGGTCGTCGATCGCGACGGCACCGTGGCGGTCTCGAACCAGGCGCTGCGGGAGATGTTCCGGATGCGGCCGGGCGGCGCTGGCGTCGCCGTACTCGAGGCGGTGCGCTCCATCGAGGTGCACGACGCGGCGGTGGCGGCCCTTCGCGGCGCCCCGTTCGGCCCGATCGCGGTGGTGCTCGAGCACCGCGACCTCGCCGTGCGCGGGTACCCGTTCTCCGGGGGCGGGTTCGTGCTCGTGCACGACATGACGGACCAACGCCGGCTCGAGCGCGCGCGGTCGGCGTTCGTCGCGAACGTGTCGCACGAGCTGCGCACCCCGCTGGCCTCGATCGCCGGGTGGACCGAGGCGTTGCTGGACCAGCCGCTCCCGGACGAAGCGCGGCCGCGCGCCGAGGCGATCGCGCGCGGCGCGAGCCGGCTCCGCGCGCTGTTCGAGGACCTGCTCGAGCTCGTGCGCATCGAGTCCCGCACCAGCGACGTCCCACTGGTGCCGCTCGCGTTGTGGCCGGTGTTGGAAGACGCCGCGTTGCCGTCGGTGGAGGCGGCGCTCGACAAGGACCAGGAGTTCGTGATGGACGGGCCCGAGGGCACGTTCGTCCGGGGCAACGCCGAGGCCATCCGCGTCATCGTGCGCAACCTCACCTCGAACGCGGTGCGGTACACCCAGCGAGGCGGCCACATCAGCCTGACCGTGGAGGCGCTCGGCGCCGAGGTGGTCGTGCGCGTCCGCGACGACGGGCTCGGCATCGCCCCCGAGCACCACGAGCGCGTGTTCGAGAGGTTCTACCGGGTGGACGAGGGGCGGAGCCGCGAGGAGGGCGGCACGGGGCTCGGGCTCGCGATCGTCAAGCATCTCGCGCAGGCCACCGCCGCGCGCGTGACGTTGACTTCGGCGCTCGGTCACGGCGCGACGTTCTCGTTGTACCTGCCAGCGGCGGACCGCCCGGAGCCCTGGCGGTAGCCCGGCGAGGTCAGCTGCGCGCGCGGTGCCGGGGATCGTGGCCCAACGCGGCGAACGCGACCAGCTCGCCGATGTTGACGGCGTGGTCCGCGGCGCGCTCCAGGCGGTGCACCACGGTGACCAAGGACAGCCCGCGCGGCGCCTGGTCGGGGTGCGCGATCATCAAGGAGAGCAGGCGACGCTGCAGCGCGAGATCGAGGGCGTCGATCCGCTTGTCCATGTCGCGCAGTCGGAGGCCGTCGTGCCCGTCCGATGACCCGTACGCGTCGGTCGCGGCGCGCACCATCTCGGCGACCAGCACCGACATCTGCTGGATCTCGGCGTCGGGCTCGAGCCCGCGGCCGGTGCCGAGCTCGAGGCCTCGCTCGGCGATGCCCACCGCGAGGTCGCCGATGCGCTCGAGGTCGGTGACGATCTTCATGGTGATGGTGCCGAAGCGGAGCTCCGACGCGACGGGCGGTCGGGCGGCCAGGAACTCGAGGCAGCGCGCGTCGACCAGGCGCTCGAGGCGGTCGAGCTCTTCGTCCGAGGCGATCACCCGGCGGCCGAGCGGCAGGTCGCGGTCGATGACGGAGCGGACCGCCATCCGAATCATGGCCTCCGCGCGGACCCCCATCTCCAACACCGACTGCCGGATGGCGGCGCGCCGCTCTTCGTCCTGACGCTGGCTGGAAGTGACCACTACTCGCTCCCGCCCGCATCGTATCCCCACAACCCGGAGGTTGGCGCATGGTTGCGGGAACGTCACGGAGGGAGGCGCAGCGCGTCAGGCGACGACCTCCACCTCGTCGCGGGAGACCGCGCGGATGACGCGCGTGAGCTGCTCGGCGCGCTCCGGCATCGACCCGTGCACCGCGTCTCGGAGCTGGCCACACAGGTCCTTCGCGCGGCGGAAGCCGGCGATCAGCGTCCCCGAGATGTCCGTGGCGCTGTCGATGTGCGCCATGACGTCGGACAGTGGGCGCCCGGCGGCCCACATGCGCCCGATCGGCAACAGGTCGGGCTCCCACGGGTTCTCGGCCCCCGCGATCTCGTCGGCGAGCTTCACCCGGTCCGTGCGGCGCACGCGCTCCACCGCGGTGACGAGCGCCTTGTCGGCCTTGGTGAAGCTGACGAGGCGCTCGACCCCGCGCGGCAGATCGTGGGAGAGCGCGCACAACAAGCCGAACAACGTGGCGTCGTCGAGGCCCTCGAACACACCCTCGAGGTACAGCTCGGCGACCAGGATCTCGGAGATCTGGAGGTGCTGCAGCAAGCGCGCGCCGGCCTGAAAGCCGAGGTCAGGGTCGAGGTACCCGAGCTCCTGCAGGTACTGCACCTTGTGCAAGAACTCGTTCCAGCAGCGCTCGCTCGCCTGGTTGCCGGTGCGCTTGAGGCGCTTGAGGGTCTGTTTGTCGCGCTTCGAGGTCTCGCCGCCGCTGATGCGCTCCCGCAGGCGGGCGGCGTCGGTGCGCGCCTTCTCGGCGGCCCGATCGAGCTTCCACGCCAAGAACGACCGCTCGACGATGCGCCGCGCCCCTTCGAGGTCGTGGGCGGCGAGCAGCAGGACGATCGAGCTCCACGAGAGGTTGAAGCTCGATTGTACGGGCTCGTACTCCCCGTTGTAGTACCGGCGGAACGCCTCGCGGAAGCGGGACCAGTCCTCGACCTCCATGCGGACCGCGACGACCCCGACGGTGTCCATGCCGCGTCGGCCCGCACGGCCAGCCTTCTGCATGAACTGCCGTGTGCCGAGCACCGCCACGGACGTGCCGTCGAACTTCATCAGCTCGTCGAACGCGACGGCGCGCGCCGGCATGTTGACGCCCAGCGCGAACGTGGACGTGCAGTACAAGACCTTGAGCAGCCGCGCTTCGTACAGCTCCTCGACCAGCGTCTTGAGGTGCACGTGCAGGCCCGCGTGGTGGAACGCGATCCCGAGCGTGTACATCTCGTACAGCTCGTCGGTCAGCGCATACCCGAGGGTGGGCGCCGCGGCGGAGATCCGCGCGATGACAGCGGCGTGCTCCTCGGCGGAGAGCAGCGTGGTGACGGTGCGGGCGAGGCGCCGCGCGAACAGCTCCGTGTTCTTGCGGGAGAACACGAAGTACAGGTAAGGAAGCAGATCCTCGTCGCGCAGCACGCGGAACACGTCGAGGTGGCTCGTCTGCGGGGCGCGCCGGCGGTCGTCGCGGTCGTTGTGGCGGCGCGGGCCGAGCGTACGCGCCTCTTCGTCGTACGCGCGGGGACCGACGAGCCCGGTCCGCTTGCTCACCAAGCAAAGCTCGAGGGGGACGGCGCGCTTGGGCTCGACGATGACGTCGACCGGCGCCGCGCGCACCGACTCCATCCACGCCGCGAGCTCGTCCAGGTTCGGCAACGTGGCCGACAAGCCGATGACCTGGATGGTGGGCGGCAAGTAGATGAGCACCTCTTCCCAGACCGTGCCGCGCTCACGGTCGTCGAGGAAGTGGATCTCGTCGAGGACGACGGCCTGCAGGGCGTCGAGCGGTTCTCCGGCGAGGAGCATGTTGCGCAGGATCTCGGTGGTCATCACGAGACAGGGCGCATCGCGCCGAATCACCAAGTCGCCGGTGACCAGTCCGACCTGAGATTCCCCGAACAACCGGCAGTAATCGCGGAACTTTTGGTTGGACAGCGCCTTGATCGGGGCGGTGAACACCACCTGCTGGCCGCGGGCGAGCACGCGCTCGACCATCCAGTCGGCGACCACCGTCTTTCCCGTGCCTGTCGGCGCGCACACCAGCACGCTGCGCCCCGCGTCCAGCGCCTCGATGGCCTGCACCTGGAAGTCGTCGAG
>CAIUDO010000533.1 GCA_903897935.1 uncultured Pseudomonadota bacterium | reverse complement strand
GGTGGGCTGTCGGTGGCGGCGATCGCCGAGCTGATCGAGCGGCATGGCTTCGACGGGGCTCCGCCCGGCTACCCCGAGGTGCTGGCGGAGCTCGCCGCGGTCGCCGGTCGCGACGCGCGCGGGCGCGACGGGTGGGCCGAGGCCCTGCGGGAGGTGCGCGTCGAGCGCGCAGACTCGGGGCACGGCTTGCTCGTGGGCAGCATCGACCTGCTGTTCCGCGCGGACGGCCGCTGGTGGATCGTCGATTGGAAGTCGAACAACCTCGGGCCGGCGCCCGAGCACTACGGCGTCGACGGGCTGAACGGTGCCATGACCGACCACCACTACCCGCTGCAGGCGCTGATCTACACGCTCGCGGTGCACCGCTGGCTCGGGGCGCGCCTCCCCGCGTACGACTACGAGCGGGACGTCGGCGGGGCCCGGTACGTGTTCCTCCGTGGCGTCGACGCGCCGGGCGGCGGCGTCTGGTGTGGGCGTCCGACCGCGCAGCTCGTCTACGCGCTCGACGCCCGTCTGCGAGGGGTCGTATGAGCCCGCCGTGGTCGGCGCTGCGCGCGCTCGGGGTGCTCGAGGCGGTCGACGAGCACGTCGCCGTCACCCTCGGCGCCCTGGTGGGCGAGGCGCACCCCGACGTGCTGTTGGTGGTCGCGTTGGCGACTCGGGCGTCGCGGAGCGGCCACGTCGCGTCGGTGCCGAAGGAGCTGTTCGCGGACGCCGCGGCCGCCGCGCAGCAGGCGGCTGAGCGTCGCGAAGACGCCGTGGTGGTCGCGTTCCCGGTCGATCCGACTTGGGAGGAGCGGCTGCGCGCCAGCCCGCTGGTGGCCTGCCCGATCGACGACCACCCCGGGCAGCGCCTGCTGCGTGGGCCAGCGGGGGACCACGCTCCGTTTGTATTGGATCGCGGGCGGCTGTACCTCGAGCGGCTATGGCAGGCCGAGGTGCAGCTCGCGCGCCGGCTCACCGCGCGGGCGCGGGCGTCGTTCGAGGTCGACGTCGAGGCGCTGCGGGCGGCGCTCGACCGGGTGTTCCCGGAGGCGACCGCAGACCCGAACCAAGCAGCGGCGTCGGTGGTGGCGCAGATGCGTGGCCTGATGGTGCTGACCGGGGGCCCCGGCACCGGCAAGACCACCACGGTCGCCGGCGTGCTGGCGGTGCTGTGCCTGCTTCGGCCGGGCCTGCGGGTGCAGCTCGTCGCGCCGACCGGCAAGGCCGCGGCCCGTATGGGGGAGAGCATGCGGCACCAGCTCGACGCCCTGCGGCAGCGCGGGGTGCCGGAGTCGGTCGTCTCGGCGCTGCCGACCAAGGCGTCTACGCTGCACCGCGCGCTCGGGTACGCGCCGTTCTTGGAGCGCCCGTTCCGGCGGGACGCCGAGAATCCGCTCGCTGCCGACGTGGTGGTGGTCGACGAAGCGAGCATGGTCGACCTCGACCTGATGGCCCGGCTGGAGGAGGCCGTGCGCGACAAAGCGAGGCTGATCCTGGTCGGTGACCGGGACCAGCTCGTATCGGTCGAAGCGGGCGTGGTCCTCGCCGACCTCACGTCGTCGGCGGGCCGCGCGGCGTTGTCCTCGGCGGTCGGCGCGGTGCGCGGGAGCCTCGCGAGCGTGTTCGCTGGGTCTTCGCCGGTCGAGGCCTCGGTCGACGGCGCGTGCGTATCGGCGGGGTCGGTCGCCGACGTCGTCGTGCATCTGCGGCGTACGTTCCGGCACGGCGGGGCGATCGGCGCGCTCGCGGCGGCGGTCCGCGAGGGGCACGATCCGGCGCCGCTGCTCTCCGGCGACGAGGCCTGGCTCATCGAAGACGCCGCCCGTGGCGAAGCGGCGCTCCGGCGCGCGGTGCTGGCGGTGTTCGCGGAGGTGGTCGGGGCGGTGACCGACGAGGCGGCCCTCCGCGCGCTCGACGGGCTGCGGGTGCTGTGCGCGCTCCGCGACGGCCCACGCGGGGTGTCCGGGCTCAACGCCCGCATCTTGTCGTGGTTGGTCGACGCCGGGTTGGCCCC
Source organism: uncultured Pseudomonadota bacterium (assembly GCA_903897935.1). Lineage (GTDB taxonomy): Bacteria > Myxococcota_A > UBA796 > UBA796 > CAIUDO01. Next base: position 18,273 of record CAIUDO010000533.1, on the reverse strand, counting down.
GGCGGGGCGCACCTGGTGGTCGGGGCGGCCGATCCTGATCTTGCGGAACGACCCGGGCGTCGGCTTGTGGAACGGCGACGTCGGCGTGGTGCGGGTCGACGACAAGGGCCCCAAGGTCGTCTTCCCCGGCGACGCCGGCAAGCTGCTGGTGGTCTACCCGGCGCGCTTGCCCGAGCACGACACGATGTTCGCGATGACCGTGCACCGGAGCCAGGGGTCCGAGTTCGAGCGGGTGATGTTCGTGCTGCCGGATCGGCCGTCGCCGATCCTCACGCGCGAGCTCGTCTACACCGCCGTCACCCGCGCGCGCCGCGAGGTGGGCGTGCTTGGGTCGGCGGCGCTGCTTCGGCGCGCGGTCGGCGTGTCGGTGCGGCGGGCGTCCGGGCTGGCGGACCGGCTCACCGCGTGGGGCGTCACCACGGGAGGCCCAGCTTGAGGCAGTACACGCTGCCGCCGCTCTTGAGGAATTCACCGGTCGGGACCTCGATCACGGTGAGGCCGAGCGCCCGAGCGGCCGCGTTGGTGGCGTGGGCGCCCGCTTGCACGATGAAGGTCCGGCCGTCCGGGCTCCAGCCGTTGCACGAAAGCAGATCGACGGCCTCCGCGAGCGGCACCTCCGACAAGCGGGGGAACAACGCGGCCAACATTACGCGGGCGTCCTCGTCGAATGCTTCGGGCACGTACAGCGCGCGTTCGGCGTCGATCACCTGCAAGCAGGTGTCGAGGTGGTAGAAGCGCGGATCGACGAGGCGCAGCGCGACCGTCGGCGCCTCCGCGAGCGCGGCCGCCGCGCCGAGCAGCGCCGGGTCGGTCCGGAACCCGTAGCCGGCGACGAGAATCCGCCGGCCCGGCACGAACGTGGCGTCGCCGGTGCCTTCGAACGGGAGCCCCTCGAAGCCGGGGATGTGCGCCACGTCGACGCCGCGCGCGGCGTGCCAGGCGCTCACGATCGGCACCTCCCCGCGGCGCTGGGTGGCGTGCATCCGCGACGCGATCACCCGCCGCGACCCGTCCGGGCGGAGCACCGGCAAGCCCTGGTTGGCGACGAACACCAGGTCGGGGAACGCGGCGTCGCCGGGCAGCACCGAGACCTCGAGCCCGGCGTCAGCGCACGCGTCGCGAAGCCGGAGCCACTGGTCCCGCGCGGCGGCGTGGTCGACCGCGCCGACGTTGCCCTCCATGTGCGGGTTGATCACGTACTTGATGTCGAACCCGGACGGGTCGACCAGCAACACCGCGCGATCGTGCGGGTACCCGGGCAGCTCGCCGAGCGACGGGAGCTGCGAGGGGTGCGTGATGACGATCGGGTCCATGTCCGAGGCCTCCAGATCGGCGCGGAGCCGGAGGATCAGGGCCAGTAGCCGAGATCGTAGAGCCCGTCACCGTCCCGCACGTAGGCGTTGCCCTCGCCGTCCATGCGCACCGTCAGGCCCTCTGGCAGCGACAGCGAGGTGCGCCCTTGTTCGACGAGCACGCCGCTCGGGGTGTACTCCCAGTGGCGGACGCTGAGGTTCGTCCCGGCGATCCAGTTGTAGACCTCGCCGATGATGAAGTTGGACCCCCGAAGCGGGATCTCCTGGTGCCGCGTACGGAACGAGTCGTAGCAGTGGCCTCCGGCCCAGCCCTCGAAGTCAGGGGTAGTGCGCCGCACCCACGCGACCGGGGACGACGCGCTGTCGAAGAACCGCGCCTCGAGCCGGTCGCCGTCGCTGCGCCACAGCAGGACCCACTCACGTTCGTCGTTCATGCCGAGCGTGAACCCGTCGTACCAATAGTGGTATCCGACTGGGATCCGCACCGGCGCAGGCTCCACCCAGTCGCCCGGACCCTCGAACCGCCGCACGTAGATGCCGTCGCCCGAGTGGATCTGGGCGCCGACGATGCCGAACGTGCCGTCGCGCTCGAGCGCGACGTGGGTGCCGTAGGAAGCGCCGATGTCGAAGGCCACCTCGGTGTGCACGACGTCGCCGGTGTCGTCGAGCCAGGTCACCCACGTCTCGCCGTCAGAGACGGCCACCACGGCGTTGCCGGCGTCGTCCATCGCCGCCTCGTGGAACTCGAAGTAGGCGCCAGCGAGCAGCTCACCATCCACCACGATCGGCGTGCACGTCTCGTCGAGGTAGGCGTAGCGGAGCGTCTCGAGCGCCGGATCGTAGTCGCGCCAGGTGACCAGCACGTGGTTCGAGACATCCGACACATACACCGCAGACATGGGGTACGAGCCGTACGTCCCGACCGCGAGGTTGGAGACCATCGTGGTGCCGTCAGGGTTGTAGCAGTCGAGCGTGACGTCGCCGCCTGCGTACCCGACGGCGACGGTGAAGCCGTCGTCGGCGACGTCGAAGTCTTCGTAGGTGGTCGGGATGACGCCCCAGGTCGCGCCGCCGCAGTCGCCGCCCGCGACCGTCACCGGGGACACGTCGCAGGTGGTGAGGTCGACCACCTGCACGAGGCCACACGAGCCGGCCGAGACGTTCGGGAACGCCGAGGCGTCGCCGTTCGGATCCGCGCGTCCGCTGGCCACGACCGTCGGCGACGACAAGCCGGTCACGGTGCCGGCGCACGGGCCACCGGGCATGACGCTCGACCCGGCCGACGCGGCGCTCAAGACGGCGAAGTTGGCGCGCGGCGTGACGCCGGACGCCGAGACGGCGAGCGGACCAGGACAAGAACCTTCGACGCACACATCCACCGCGAACGCGGAAGCGATGAACAAGCTGAGCACGGACGCACCTCCGCGCGCGATGCTATACGAGGCGGCGGCGCGTCGGAGTTCATGACGCTTTCTGGCTTGAAAATTCATGTTCGGGCCGTAGGTCGGTAGGGACGCCGGGCGAGCGACCGGGCGCCGGCGCGTCGGTCCGTTAGTTCAGGTTCGGGGGGCGCGATGTCCGCGTGGGATCACATCGCCGAGGCGCGCATTCGGGCCTGGCTGCGCACCCCGCCCGCCGAGCGCGCGTCGACACCTCCGCTGGCGCCCGGCCTCCCGCTGGAGGTCCAGCTGCTCGCGGACGTCCGGCAGCTCGATCGGATGGCGGCCGCGGCGGAAGACGCGGCGTCGGCCGAGGCGTTGCGGCGTCAGGCGTCCGACTTGATGATCCGCTTGCTCGTGCTGCTCGAGGGCGAAGGGCGCCCGCTGGCGGCGAAGCGGTTCGCCGAGCTGCGCTACCAGCGCGACGATCCCGCGTGAGCTACCGGGCGAGGGGTTGTTGATGCTGCTCGATCTCACGCGTGATCGTCGGGGCCGGTGGAGCGCGCGGTGGTGCGAGGAGAAGCTCGGCGTCGTCGTAGCAGGCGACGAGCAGGGGCCCGATCCGCGGCACCGCGCCACGCTCGACGGGGTGCTGACGCGTTGGTCGGAGGTCAAGGCCGAGGTCGCTCGGTTCGCGGCGGCCTTGCAGCCCGGCGATCACGTGGCGCTCGACCCGCCGTCGCTCGGCGGGTTCGACCCGAGCGTGTGCGGGTTCTCCGGCGACCTGTTCTTCCAAGCGATCGCCGTCGACGACCCGGCCGCGCCGGACCGGGTCACGGTCACCTTCTACACCGGCTACCCGGACGGCTACGCGACCTACGTAGCGACGGTGGTGGACGGGCGGGCGGTCGGGATCACCGCGTTCGCGTCGTAGTCGTCAGCTCCGGGTGGTCACGTACGGGCGCAGCCACGGCACGCGGCCGCGCACCGCGTCGAGGTACACGCTCTGGACGCGCTGTGTGATCGGCCCGGGCGCGTCGATCGCGATGCCGTCGACGTCACGGATCGGCGTGACCTCGGCCGCGGTGCCGACCATGAACACCTCGCGCGCTCCATACAGCGCGTCGCGGCCGAAGAACTGCTCGACGACCTCGACGCCGTCGTGCTCGAGCAGCTCGATGACCGTGCGACGCGTGATGCCCGGCAAGACGTTCGCCAGCGGCGGCGTGACCACGCGACCGCGCGCGTCGACGAGGAAGATGTTCTCTCCCGTGCCCTCGGCGACGAACCCGTGGTGGTCGAGCATCAGCGCTTCGTCGAAGCCGGCGTCGTTGGCTTCGTAGCGTGCGAGGATGTTGTTGACGTAGTGCCCGACGACCTTGGCCGACTGCAACGCGGCGTTCGGGTGGCTGCGGACCAGGCTCGACGTCTTCAACCGCACGCCGCGCGCCAGGCCTTCTTCGCCCATGTACGCGCCCCACCGCCACGCCGCGATGACCACCTGGATCGGGTTCGTGCGCGCGCCGAGGCCCATCGCGCCGGCGCCGAGGAACGCCAGCGGGCGCAGGTACGCGCTCGTGAACCCGTTGGCGTCGAGCACGTCGAGGCAGGCCTCCGTCAGCGCGTCGACGCCCCACGCTGGGGTCGGCATGCGGCACATCCGCGCCGACAACAAGAAGCGATCGAGGTGCTCGCGGAGCCGCCAGATGCCGGCCCGCCCGTCGTCTTGTTCGTAGGCCCGGATCCCCTCGAACACGCCGACGCCGTAGTGCAGCGTGTGCGTCAGGACGTGCACCTTGGCTTCGGCGTACGGGACCAGCGCGCCGTCGAACCAGATGAAGTCGGACTCGATGCCCATGATGCCTCCCGGCGCTGGTGCGTCCGCGGTGGGCAGCGCGCCGTAACCGGTCGGGTCCAGTGTGCGGCGGCGATTCGGCGCGTAAGCAGGCGCGCGTGCACCCCTGGACGCCCTACTGGTTCGCGGACGAGCTCCCGTCGTTGGCGCACGCGGTCGGCTGGCTGCTGGTCGCGGGCCGGTGGCGCGGATGGGCCAGCAGCCTGAAGGGCATTGCTCCCGTCGCCCGCTGGCGGGTCCCGCGCGAGGACGACGTCGGTCCCCGGTCACGTGCTCCAGCACGCTCCCTCCTCGTGAACGGCTCGATCAACTGCGTTGACCGAGCCTCGACGCCCTCGCACGGCTCGGTCCGCAATGCCCTTCAGGCTGCTCGGTCCGCCCTGGTCGGGATGGCGGGCGCGGTCGGCGTGGCGACGGCGGCGTCGGCGCGCGCGGTGTGGGGCGGCGCTCCGCCAGGGTGGGCGGTACCGGACGCGCTGACGTGGTTGGTGCTCGTCGCGGCGCTGTGGGGATCCCCGCGCGCGGGGGCGTCGTCGCCGTGGCGCGTGCTGCCGCTGGGCCTCGGGGTGAGCGGCCCGTGGGCGTTCGCGGCAGGGGTCGCGCTCGCGGGCCTGGGCGCGACGACGACCTGGTGGGCGCGGGCGGCGTTCGTGTGTTTGCTGCTTCAAGGAGCGCTTCACGGGCCTCTCGCGCAGCGGGCCTGGACGATCGCGGTCGGCGCAGGCGCGTCGTTCGACGCGGCGTCGGTCGGGCTGCGGGTCGCGGAGTCGGCCTTGATCGTGGCGGCGTGGATCTGTGTCGGGTTCGCCAGAGGCGCGCGGTGACGGTCGGTCGGGCGCACGTGGACCTGGGCGTCAGCTGGGTCGATCGCCCGAGGTGAGCCGGAGGAAGCTCGTGCCGTGGCCGCGCGCCACGAGCGCGCGCTCGACCTCCGCGCGGAGCTTGCGGCGGCAGCGCTGCAGCGTGGCCCGGGCGCCGACCCCGGGCAGATCGAGCAGCGCGGTGATGCGGTCGTTGGGCAGGCCCTCGACGTAGCGCAGGAGCACCACCTCCTGTTCATCCGGGGTCAGGGCCGCAGCGGCCTCGCGCACCAGCGCGTCCCGCTCCTCGCGCCGCAAGGTCTGGTACGCCAGGGTGAGCGCGTTGTCCGGACCGTCGAGCACGCCATCCGCGGTCAGCAGCTCGCCGTGCCGCCGGATGGCGTTGAAGCACAGGTTGCGCGACATCCGGTACAGCCAGGTGCGTAATGAGCCGTCGCCGCGGAACGTGCCGACGCGCTCGACCGCCAGCGCCAACACGTCGTGGGCCAGCTCCTCGCCGCGTGCCGGGTCTCCGACAAAGCGGGTGCACGTCGCGACGACGAATTCGCGGTGCGGGACGAGGTCCTCGGGACGGAACGGGCCGTCGTGCATGGGCAGCTCCGAGGTCCACCTATCGCGGCGACGGTTGATCTCATGCCCCGCGTGTCGGCGGGGTCGGTCGGCACACGGGGGGCGGCTGGAGGTCCCTGATGCCGTCTCTGTTGCTGCTCGCCGCCGCGTGTGCTCCTTCCCCAACGCCCGACGACACGGCGTGCGATCCCGCGCCGGCCGTGCAGATCGAGCTTCCCGACCCGCACCGAAACCTCGTCGTGATCTCCATCGACACGTTCCGACGCGACGCGATGGGGCGGTACGGCGCGAGCGGCGACCCAACCCCCTTCCTTGACGCGCTCGCCGCGCGCAGCCTGACGCTGGACGACCACGCTTCAGGCGCGTCGTGGACCTACCCGTCGATGATCTGCGCGCTCGGTGGGCGGTGCGGCGAGGCGATGGGGGTCGTGCCCGAAGCGCCGGAGGGGGGCGCGTTTGCGGACATGCCTGCGGACGCCGACCTGCTGCCGACGTGGCTGCGGCAGGCCGGGTTCGTTCAGACGAGGGTGACGGCCAACCGGATCCTCGCTCAGTACGGATTCGAGCGGGACGTCGACCGGGTCGTCGCGATGCCCTCCGAGGGAGGCGACGCGGTCGTGGCGGCGGCGCTCGCCGAGCTTCCGGCCCTCCAGGCCGACGGGCGGCGGTGGTCGCTGCACGTGCACCTGATGGACACGCACGCTCCGTACCAGCCGCCGGCCGAGTGGCTGGGCGATGTGTACGCGCTCCCGCCGCTGCCGTGGGATCTGGACCCAGGCGGCGACGCGTGGTCGCAGGTCGCGGACACCTACGGCGACGCCGACGATGACCTGCGCGCGCAGATCGAGGAGCACTTCACGGCTCGTTACGCCGCGGCCGTGCGGTACCAGGACGCCGTCGTCGCGTCGTTGTGGGACGGGCTGGAGCGCGCGGGGGCCCTCGACGACGCGGTGGTGGTGGTGCTGACCGACCACGGTGAGCAGCTCTGGGACCACGGGCTGTGGGGGCACAACCGGAGCGTTCACGTGGAGGAGCGAGCAGCGGTGGCGATGCTGTGGTCCCCAGACGTCGCGCCGCGAGCGGTCGCGGCACCGACCACGCACCACGACCTCGTGCCGACCCTGATGCCGATGTTGGGCCTCGACGCGCCCGAGGGCGTCGAGGGGCAGAGCGTCGCCGCTGTGGACCCGGACGCCCCGCGCTTCGCGCTCACCTGGCCGACCGGGAGCGCGCCGCAGCAGGCGGTGGATTGGCGGTGCTACACCCTGACGTATGGCTGGCAGGGCGCGGCGTCGCTGTACCGCCGCGACCTGGACCCAACGGAGGCGCAGGACCGGTGGGACGGCGCCCCCGTGGTCTTCGACGCGTTGATCGATCTGCTCGATCCCGAGATCGCCCGTGCCGCGTCGCTGGTCGACGCGTACGTGCCGGCACCCCCGCAGAGGTGAGCGGCGTGCCGGGCTATGCTCCCCCGGGGGGGCGGTTGGGCGGTGGGGGAGACCACCGGGGGCTCGTGGACCCGGCGGCGCTTTCGCGCGAGGCGGAGGGGCGCTACGAACCCGGCGCGGAGCTGGGTCGCGGCGGCATGGGCGTCGTCGTCGAAGCGGTCGACCGGCACCTCGGGCGGGCGGTGGCGCGTAAGGAGCTGCGCCCGGGGCGGGTCACCGGGCCCCACCCGTCGCTGGACCGGCTGCTCGGCGCCGCGCTCGACGACGACGAGGCGGCCCACCTCGCGGCGTGTGCGGACTGTCGCGTCGAGCGGCGCCTCGCCGGGCTGCCGGTGCCGGCGGGGGCGCCGGCTCCTCCGTTGGCTCGGTTCGTACGGGAGGCCAGGCTCACCGCGCAGCTTGAGCACCCCGCGATCGTGCCGGTCTACGAGCTCGCCCTCGGAGCGGACGGCGCGCCGTACTACACCATGCGCGAGGTCAACGGCCGCAGCCTGGCCGCGGTCGTCGCGGACGCGCCGGATCTGGCGGCGCGGCTCGCGCTGCTGGGCCACGTCGTGGCGGTCGCCCACGGGGTCGCGTATGCGCACAGTCGGGGGGTCGTGCACCGCGACCTGAAGCCTGCGAACGTGATGATCGGGGCGTTCGGCGAGGCGGTGATCGTAGACTGGGGCATCGCCGCGGTGGCCGGTGAGGCGTCGGAGGGTGAGGTGGCGCCCGCGTTCGGACCCCCGGACCGCACCGGCACGGGCGCCGTGTTGGGCACCCCGGCGTACATGGCGCCCGAGGCCGTGCGCGGCGAGCGGGCCACGCCGGCGACCGACGTGTATGGGCTCGGAGCAATCCTGTACGAGGTGGTGACGGGGCAGCCGCCGTGGGCGGGCGTTGGTGGTGACGCGGCGCTCGCAGCCCTGCGCGCCGGTCGGGTTCCCAGCGTGGCGGCCCACCCCGAGGTGCCGAAGGAGCTCGCCGCCATCGCGTCGCGGGCGCTCGCTCCGGTCCCCGAGGCCCGCTATCCGTCGGCGTCGTCGCTGGCCCAGGAGCTGGAGGCGTGGCGCACCGGCGGCCGCGTCGCCGCATATTCCTACTCGACGCGCGAGCTGGTCGGTCGGCTGATCAGCCGTCACCGCGCGCCCGTCTCGGTGGCCTGCGTGGCGCTCCTGGCGCTGGGGGCGTTGGCGCTCACCGCCTACGCTCGGGTAGAGCGCGAGCGCGCGCAAGCGGTCGCGGCGCGTGACGAAGCGCGGCTGAGCCTCGCTGCTGCCTACACGGCCAAAGCGCTGGCGGCGGCGGAGACCCACCCGGTCGAGGCGCGCCTCTACGCCGCCGCGGCCCTGGATCTCGCCGAGTCCGCCGACGCGCGCGGCGTGCTCGCGCGGTTCGCGCGCGGGTGGATGCCGTCGCTGCGCGCGGTGGTCCCGGCGCCGGGCGGGTGTCTCTCCCTCGACGCGCTCGGCACCGCCGTCGCTTGTGGCGGCCCCGACGGGCTGTCGTGGTGGGACGTCGCCGAAGCGCCGATCGCGCGGCGCGTCACGGACGGTCGCGCCGCGCAGGTGGCGATCGGCGGAGGCGGCGCCTGGGTGGCGGTGACCCAGCGCGATCGCGGGGTCGTCATCGTGGACCCCGCGACCGGATCGATCACGCAGCAGATGGGGCGTCGCGGGGCGATGCGGGGCCTGGACGCAGAGGGCGACCTCGTAGCGTTCTCCAGCGCGAACAGCGTCCGGGTGGAGGACGTGACGCGGGCGCGCGCGGCATGGACCACGGCGCTGCCCGCGCGCGCGGGCAAGGTGGCGCTCGCGCCCGCCGGCGTCGCGCTGGCGGCCGCGTACGACGGCGGACTGTCTGTGTGGCATGCCGAGGCAGCGGGCTGGTGGGAGACAGCATCCGTGCCTCATGGTGGCGTGACCAGCCTCGCGTTCTCCCCGGACGGGTCACGGCTCGCGGTCGGCCGGGCGGACGGGTCGCTCGAGCTGCTGGCGGCGGCGGATCTCACGCCGTCGGCGCCGTCCATCGACGCTCACGATCAGCCGGTGACCGCCCTCGTTTGGCTCGGCGAGGGGCGCGTCGCGACCGGCAGCGCCGGGCACAGCGCCGCGATATGGAGCGCCGAGACGGGTGAGCAGGTGGTGCGTCTTCCGTTGGCTGACGGTCGGGCAGCGCCGGTCGCTGGCCTGCCTGGCGGTGAGCTGCTGGTCGGGGGGCTGTCCTCCTCGGTGACGTGGTGGGGGGAGCCCTCGTGGGGCGGGTGGAGCGCGCTCCCGCTCGGGGGTGCGTTGACGGGGGTAGGGCGCGTGGGTGATCGCGTCGTCGCGGGCACCGCCGACGGAGCGCTGCGGCTCGCTCCCGTCACCGGCGGGGAGGCTGAGGAGGTGCGCGTGGGGCCCCACGCGGTGCGCGCGGTGTCCACCGCGGGCGGCGCGGCGGCGGTCGCGGCGGGCAGCGCGGAGGTGCTCTGGGTGCGCTCCGACGGGATCTCCCGCGTCGCCGCCCCGCGGGGGGTACTCGCGGCGGCGCCGCTGGTCGACGGGGGCTTGGTTCGGGCCTTCCAAGACGGGGTCATCGAGGTGGTCCAGAGCGGGGTGGTCGCGCGACGCCTGTTGGGGCCGACCGACCCGGTGGCCCTCTCGGCCGACGCGGCGGGTCGCCGGCTCGCGGTGGTCGCCCGCAGCGATCACCAGGCCGTGTTCGATCTCACGGACGGCCGCGCGTGGCGCCTCCCGATCGACCCACCGCCGCGCGCCGCGGCGTTGTCCCCGGACGGCCGGTGGCTGGCGGTCAGCGACCGGGAGGCCCCGACCGTCACCGTGTGGGACGTGGACGCGGGGATCCCCGTGCGCACCCTCGACGGGCACGATCAGACCGTGGCCGCGGTCGCGTGGTCGCCGGACGGGGGGTGGCTCGCCACGGCGAGCGGGGACCGCACTGCTCGGGTCTGGGACGCCGCGGATGGGCGCGTGTTGGCGGTCTTACGAGGGCACACGCGCCACGTGAGCGACGTCACGTTCGTCGGCAGCGAGCTGTGGACCGCGGGGGGAGACGGCGACGTGCGCGCGTGGGACCTGGCGTCCATTCAGCAGGATCCTGCGGCGGCGATGGCCGCGGCGACGTCGACGGGCTCGTGCCTCTACCGCGGCGCGGTGGGCCCGTGCGGGCCGCCGTGAGCGGCGTCCCGTCGTCGCGCGGCACGTTAGCGGGCCGCGGGGGTGGGGGCGATGGGCAGCGCGGTCCTGTGTGCGAAGTGCGGCGCCAGCACGAGCTTGCCGGACGATCTGCGGGTCCCGACGTTCTCCTGCAGCGCGTGCCACGAGACGTTGTCGACGGCGGAGCACGTCGGGCGCAGCGCGGTCGCCGTCGACGCGCTGATGGGCTGGATGGGGGAGGCGATCAACAAGCCGTTCGACGCGGACGCCGCCCGCAGCGCGCCGAAGGTGCCGCACGGGACCGGCCTCACGCGGTCGATGCCGTGCCAGAAGTGCGGCGCCGCCCTCGCGGTGCCCCTGGACCTCACCGTGCACCAAGTCCGGTGCGACGCCTGCGCGCGCACCTGGCCGGTCGCCGCCTACATCTCGGACGTCGAGCGGCTGAACCTCGACATGGCCCGACAAGTCGCCGAGAACGCTGCGTTCGCCGAGCGGGTCACCAACGGCATGCGCTGCGCGCAGTGCGGCGGCCACAACGACGTGCCCGACGACGACAGCGTGCAGATCGTGTGCGCGCACTGCGGCGCCGCGGTGTTGTTGGGCGGCGACGGCCACGAGGAGGCGGTCGCGCGTCGCCGGCTCAAGCACGGCGTGTTCGCTGTGCGCGACGAGCTGATCGCGCGCCAGGAGGCGAAGCAGCGCCGCGAGCGGTGGATCGCGCTCGCCGTGGTGGGGGTCGTCGTGCTCGGCGCGGCCGGGGTCGCCGGGGTCGGCGCGGTCGTCGCCGCGATCGGCGCCGTGCTGCGCTGACCGGGTCACTCCGGCCCGTTGGTCTGCCACCAACGGTTCGACAACACGCCGTCGGGGTCCCAGCGACCTTTTGCCCGGGCGAACCTGCCGAAGTTCGGGTACGCGGCCTCGATCCCCACCGCCGCGGCAGCTACCCGGTGTCCTCGACGCATCGTCGACACCTCGTCGCCGCGCGCGTGTAACGGCAGGGCGTGCGCCCGGGAGCCCAACCTCGAGGGCGACGCGAAGATCGAGGCGGGGGAGCTTGGCTTGTGGCGCGTCCGGCTCGGTCCGTCGCCGCGGGAGCGACGGCGTGGCGTGGTAAGGTCGGGCCGCTAGGAGGCTCCATGCGCTGTTGGCCCTCACTGCTCGTCATCCTTGCCGCGTGCGACGGCTCGAAAGAGTCCGCGTCGCCCCCGGTTGTGCCTGCAACGCCCGTGATCACGCTCACGCCCAGCGCTGCGTACACGACCGACGACCTGGTCGTCACCGTCGACGGCGGCGCGTCGGACCTGACGTATGCCTGGTACCGGGACGACGTGCTCCAGGCCGACCTGGTCTCGTCCGTGGTTCCCGCGGCCGAGACGGCCAAGGGCCAGTCGTGGCGGGTCGTGGTCTCGACGCCGGACGCCGTCGGTGAAGACGGCGTCGCCGAGGCGTCGACGGTCATCCTCAACAGCCTGCCTGCGGTCACGGTGGCCGTCGCGCCGTCCGAACCGGGCACCGACGACGTGTTGAGCGCCGCTGCGGAGGCGAGCGACGCCGACGGCGACGCCGTCGTCGTGGCGTACACGTGGGCGGTCGACGGTGCGGACGCAGGGATCACGGAGGGCGAGGTCGCGGCGGCCAGCACCGAGCGCGGCCAGTCGTGGTCCGTGACCGCGACCCCGAACGATGGTGAAGCCAATGGGGAACCTGCTGTTTCGGCGCCGGTCGTCATCGCCAACACGGCCCCGTCGGTGGTGTCGGTCGGCATCGAGCCAGGCACGGTCTTCGAAGGCACCGTCGTGTCGTGTGTGCCCGGGGGCGTCGTCGACGCGGACGGCGACGCGGCGACGGTCCGCTACGCCTGGCTGGTCAACGGCGTCGACGTAGGCGTGGCGGACGCGACCCTCACCGGGTCGGCGTTCTCTCGGGGTGACAGCGTAGGTTGTGTCGTCACCCCGGGGGACGGCACCACCGACGGCGCGCCGGTCGCGAGCCCCGTCGTCGTCGTGCAGAACACGATCCCAGCGGTCGGCTCGGTGGCGATCAGCCCGGCGTCACCGCGGGAGGGCGACGTCGTATCCGCGGTGATCGACGGCGCGCTCGACGCGGACGGGGATCCAGTCACGTTCGCGTACGCGTGGTACGTGGACGGCGCCCTGGTGTCGAGCGCGGAGACGCTGACCGGCGCCGACTTCGACAAGGGGCAGTCGATCGTCGTCGAGGTGACGCCTACGGACGGCTCCGACGTCGGGGCGGGCGTTGTGTCGTCAGCGGTGACGGCGGTCAACACCCCCCCGTCGATCGACGCGCTGGGCTTCGTCACCACCGACGTGTACACCGACGACACGGCGCAGGCGGTCGTGACCACCTCGGACCCCGACCCTGCCGACACCGTCGTTGTCTCCTACTCGTGGACGGTCGACGGGGCCGCGGCCGGTGGGGTGTCCTCCAGCCTCGCGGGGGTTTGGTTCGCGAAGCACGCAGAGGTGGTGGTCACGGCCGTGCCGTACGACGGGGCGGAGGTTGGGGGCTCCGCGGTGGCGTCCCTGACCGTGCTCAATTCGCCGCCGACGGCGCCAGAGGTCCTCGTCGACCCGGATGACCCGCTGGTGGGCACGGCGGACCTCGTGTGTACGGTGGTCACCGAGGCGACGGACGCTGACGGTGATCCCATCACCTACCGTATGGGGTGGGACGTCGACGGCGCTCCGTACGGCGCGAGCGGCACCACGTTCGAAGCAGGCGACACGGTGGGCAAGGACGTGTTCGCCGCCGGGGAGACGTGGACCTGCAGCGGGCTCGCGTACGACGGCGAAGCAGAGGGCCCGCCCGGAACGGACGCGACGACCATCACGGACGAGGTGTTCCGCTGGACGGGTCCGCGGCCGACCAACCTGCTCGTCATCTCGTTGGACACCACGCGTCGCGATCACATCGGCCGGTTCAGCGGCCTCGGCACCACCGACTTCTTGGACGCGCGGCTGGCTGAGGCGGTGGTGCTCGAGGACCACCGGTCGTGCTCCAGCTGGACGTACCCCTCGACGACGTGTGTGCAGACGGGGCTGTTCCCCCCCAAGCACGGCTGGTGGCCCGGCTCGTTCAGCGCCGCGATCCCCGAGCAGCCGTGGGGTACCCCGACCCTCCAGGAGGCCCTTTCGGTGGCGGGATACCAGACCGGCCTCACGACGTCCAACGACTACATCTCGCCGTGGTACCCACATGGTGACGGATTTGACTGGGTGTCATGGCAGAGCTGGTTGCCCGCCGAATACGTGATGTCGGGCGGTCTCGGTCTCGCGACGCGGTTCTCCCGCGAGGCGGATCCGTGGTACCTGCACATGCACTTCTTCGATCCCCACGCCGAGTACGACCCCCCGTACCCCTACGATCAGGGTGGGGCCGACCTGCAGAGCATCCCGTGGGACATGACCGATTACTACGGCTTGTGGGGCGCGGCGGGCGCGTGGGGGCGCCTCTCGGACGCGCATCAGGAGCTGGTCATCGACCACGTGGAGGCGCTGTACGGCGGTGAGCTCCAATATTGGGATTCGGTGCTCGAGGAGACCTGGGTGGCCCTGGACGACATGGGCATGCTCGACGACACCCTCGTCGTGTTCTGGACGGACCACGGGGAGCAGTGGATGGAGCGCGGCGCCGGGTTCGGGCACGGGTTGAACCTGTTCGCCGAGGAGAACCGCTCCACCGCGGCGTTCTGGGCCAAGAACCTCGAACATCGGGCCGTCCCGCTGCCCACCATCCACACCGACATCTCCCCCACGATCCTGGACGTGCTCGGGGTCCCGCCCGTCGCGCCCATGGATGGTCAGGTGCTCGACGACATCACGATGGACCGCACGCGGCAGGCCTTCTTGGTGTGGGACTGGTCCTACGCGGAGCTGATGGTCGAGAAGGACAAGCGCCAGCTCAACTACTGGTGGAACGGCGCGGTCAGCTACCACGACAACGAAGCGGACCCGTTCAACTACGTCGAGGCCTACGACGTGAGCGACCCCGACGTCGTCACGCTCACCGAGGAGATGGAGCGCTACATCGGTGAGGTGCAGGTGACGCTGCCCGGGCTCGGCGCGCCGAACGTGCCCTGGTAGGCCGCGCCCGCGTGTCGCTGGTGTGTCGCGCCGGCGTCGCGTCTGGTAATCTCGCGGCGCGGGGGCGACCATGGTGGACCGAGCAGGTCGGGCGAGCGTGTTCCTGTCGGCTGCGATCCTGTCGGGTTGTCCGGAGGAATGGCAGGACGAACCCGCGAGCTTGGTGTGCGATGAGGTCGGCTACGCGATCGCGTCGCGCACCTTCGCGTGCACCGGGGACGACGCGCTCGCGCTCGAACGCCAGGGCGCGTTCGGCGAAGACTTCAAGTGCATCGCCGAAGGGCCGCCGGCGCCGACCGCCGACCTGTACCACTGCGCGGTCGCGATCCTCGACCTGTCCTGCGACGACGTCGACGCGTTGGGTGACGACTTGGCGGGGTGGTTGGCCAGCTCTCCGGCGTGCGCGTACGTGGCGGTGGCGCGATGATCGCCTGGCTCGCGTCGCTCGCGCTCGCACAGTCCGATGACGAGCGCCTGGCCGACTGCAACTTGCGGCCGATCGCAGGCCTCGTCTCGTATGAGACCGCCGCCCAGGCTGCCGAGACCAACGCTCAGGCGTTCGGCGCCGCTGCGTTCGCCGAGCGTACGCTCTTGCGCGGGAGCATGTGGGGCTTCGAGATGCACACCGTGGCGGGCGCGGTGCGCGTGCCGACCATCGCGGAGTGCCCGGACGGCACGTCGTACCACGGCTCCGGCGCGCTCGACTTGTTCTCGTCGGCGTCGGGCCTGATGGTGCCGCTGTCGGTGGGCGAGGGGGAGCTCAAGCTGTTCTACGCGGGCAGCGTGACCGGGTCGAAGGTCCAGTATCCAGGGAGCAACAGGGTCTTCGACGCGTACGGGTACGCAGCGTCGGGCATCGCGTGGACCTACGCAGCGCCGCTCGCCACCTTGGTCCAGGAGGACAACGGCCTCAAGACCCGCGCCGGCGACTTCATCGTGGGGGCCGCCCTCGACGTGCCGTCGGCGCCCGAGGTCGGCACGCTCACCCTGGGGTATGTCTACTCGTCCGGCTTGTACAGCAACTTGAGCAGTCAGAAGCTCCGCTTGTTCGCGACCGCGTTGCTCACGCAGCAGTTCACGATGCTCGCGTTGGTGAAGGGTGGGCTCGACCGGGTGCCGTTGCCGGGCGGCTCCGAGGTCACCCTGTTCGGGCGGCGGCAGGCCATCGTGCCCCCGCCGACGGTCGAGACGGCGCCCGACGCGTCGCGGGTCGACCTCACCTCGGTGCACTACCAGCACGACGCGCTGGCCGACGTGCTGGGGTTCCGCGTGGCGTTCGCGGTGTTGCCGCGGCCGATGCTGCACGAGGTGGCGGGCACGGTGGTGGTCCCGAACGACGACGGCAGCGGCGATCCCGCGCTCGAGAGCGGCGCGGTCGCGATCGACCGGCTGTTCGCGCTCGAGCTCGGGCGCACGCAGATGCCCGCGTTGCCGTGGTACGGCGTCGACGGCGGGGGCGCGTTCTTCGCCGAGCTCGCCATCCTGGACATGCTGTACGTGCGGCGCAACGCGCCGGAAACCCTGCTGTTGTTCCCGTACGCGCAGGGGGCCACCGAGGTGCTGGTGCGCATCCACATGGCGCCGGGGAGCGTGAACTGATGTGGTCGATCCTGATCGTGGTGCTCGGCTGCGCGGGGGAGGGGTACGACGTGTACGTGCCCGAGGCGCGCGACGACTACTCCTACGCGGGCATGGGCCTCGCGCGGGTCGACGACGACGCGTGCGCGGTCTCCGCGAGCGGGGACCTGTTCACCTCGGCGTCGGGGGTGTTCGTGGAGAACCGGACCGACGGCGATCTCGAGCTCGTGCGCGTCGACACGGCGTGTGTCGAGACCCCCCTCGAGCCTGCGCCCGCCCGCGGCGACGTCCAGTTGAACCTGACGGGCGGTGACGTGCTCCAGGTGCGCGACTTGGACGGGGGGGTTCGATCGACGTGGATGGTGACCCCCGCGGGGCTTGCAGGGGGGATCACCACCCTGGTACTGCAGTGACAGGCGGACTCACTCCCTACACACGCTCGATCACCGTCACGTTCGCTTGGCCGCCCCCTTCGCACATCGTCACCAGACCATACCGCCCCCGCCGACGCTCCAGCTCACCCAGCAGGCTCGTCACCAGCCGCGCGCCCGTCGCGCCGAGCGGGTGGCCCAACGCGATCGCCCCTCCGTTCGGGTTCACCCGCTCCGGGTCTGCCCCGAGGTCCTTCGTCCACGCGCACACCACCGACGCGAACGCCTCGTTGATCTCCACGCACGCCATCTCGTCGAGCGTCAGCCCCGCCCTGCCGAGCACCCACCGCGTCGCTGGGATCGGCGCCGTCAGCATGCGGATCGGGTCCGCCCCGCGCGCCCCCATCGCCGCCACCCGCGCCCGCGGCACGAGGTTGTGGGCCCGCACCGCCGCGTCGCTCGCGATCAGGATCGCCGCCGCCCCGTCCGAGATCTGGCTCGACACCGCCGCCGTGATGCGGCCCCCCTCCCACAGCGGCTGCAGCGTGGCCATCTTCTCGAGCGACGTGTCGCGGCGCGGCCCCTCGTCGTGCTCCACCCCCGCGATCGGTGCGATCTCCGCGGCGAACCGCCCGGCGTCGATCGCCGCCACCGCGCGCTGGTGGCTCGTGAACGCGAACCGCTCCATGTCCTCGCGCGACACGTCCCACTCCTCAGCGATCGTCTGCGCACCGCGGAACTGGTTCACCGGGGCGTCGCCGTAGCGCTTGACCCAGCCGACCGACCCCGAGAACGGGTCGTCGTGGCCGAACGGCGCGCCGGCCCGCCACGCCGTCCCGATCGGGATCATGCTCATGTTCTGCACGCCGCCGCACACCACGAGGTCGGACGTGCCCGACATGACGGCCTGCGCGGCGAAGTGCAGCGCCTGCTGCGAGCTGCCGCACTGCCGGTCGACGGTCACCCCCGGCACCTCCTCGGGCAAGCCGGCGGCGAGCCAACATGTACGGGCGATGTCGCCGGCGTTCGGCCCGAGCGCGTCCAAGCAGCCGAACACGACGTCTTCAACGGCGGCGGGGTCGACGCCGGTGCGCGCCATCAGCGCGGTGAGCACGTGCGCGCCGAGGTCGGCGGGGTGGATGGCGGACAGGCCGCCTTTGCGGCGACCGACCGGGGTACGGACTGCGTCGATGATCCAAGCGTCGGCCATTGGGACCCTCAGGCGTGCGGGGTGGAGCGGGGGAGCGAGAAGTTGTCGTCGCGCAGGGCGCGCGCCACGGCGTCGTAGTGGGACGCGGCGTCGCCCCACGCCCGGGACAACGCCCAGGATCGTTTGAGCCACAGGTGCAGGTCGTGCTCCTCGCTGGTGCCGAGCGCGCCGTGCACCTGCAGCGCGGCGCGGCCCGCCTGCAGCGCGGCCTCAGACGCCGCAGCCTTCGCCATCGACGCGTACGTCGCCGCGTTCGGGTAGCCGTGATCGAGGCACCACGCGGCCCGGGTGGTGAGCGGGCGCGCCATCTCGAGGCCTAGCCAGGCGTCGGCGAGCTGGTGCTTGACTGCCTGGAACGTACCGATCGGCTTGCCGAACTGGTGACGGACCCGCGCGTGCTCGGTCGCCATCTGGATCATGCGTCGCCCGAGCCCGACGAGCTCGCACGCGGTCGCGAGGGCGCCGCGGGCGAGCAGGTCGTCGCG
>CAIUDO010000532.1 GCA_903897935.1 uncultured Pseudomonadota bacterium | reverse complement strand
GCCGAGGTCGGCATGCAGGTCATGTTCCTCGAGATCTCGTTGTCGTACCTCGCCGAGAGCGACCAGCAGCCGTCGTTCACCCACAGCGACGCAACGCAGTCGTGGGCGGCGCTGCTCTACGAGGGCTACACGGCGATCGTCGGCGGTGTACCGATGATGCACGCGCTCTGGCTCGGGCTGGGGTTGGTGGCGGTCGTCGCGATGATGGCCACCGCGGTGCGGTACGTCGGGCGGTCTCGATGAGCGCGCCCTTGCTCGAGCTCACCGACCTGTGCATCCGCACGCACGACCGTGTGCTGGTCGACGGCGTCTCGCTGGTCGCGCGCTCTGGGCGTGTCACCGCCGTCGTCGGCGCGTCGGGCTCCGGCAAGACGTTGACCGCCCGCGCCGCGATGGGCGTGCTGGACGTCGTGCCTGGCCTCGACCGCGGCTCGTTGCGGTACCCGGCGCTGTCGGACGTCGACTGGTTCGACGGGGTGCGTGGCGGCGGCATGAAGGCGCAGCTCGCCCTGCGTGAGCGTATGCGGTCCCTCCGCGGCGCGTACGTCACCTATTCGCCACAGTCGGCGTCTTCCGCGCTCAATCCTGGCCGTACGATCGGCCGTCAGCTCGCGTCCGCGGTCGCCCGTCGGCGCACCCCCACCGAAGACGTGCCCGCGGCGGTGCTGGAGGTGCTCGGTGAGGTCGGGCTGCCGCCCCGCGCGGCGCACGCGTTGCCGGGCGAGCTGTCGGGCGGCATGGCCCAGCGCGCGGCCGTCGCGATCGCGATCGCGCCGCTCCCGACGGTCATGATCGCGGACGAGCCCGAGACGGGCCTCGATCCGGTGCTGCGCCGCCTCGTGACGGAGCTGATGCTCGACGTGGCCCGTCGGCACGGGGTCGGCCTCGTCTTGATCACCCACAACGCCGACACCGTCGAGCGCGTCGCCGACGAGGTCGTGCGCGTCGGGAGGCACCCGTGAGCGCGCCGGTGGTACGGGTGGCGTCGGTCCACAAGACGTTCCACATCCCGGGCGCGTGGCCTTGGAGCCCGAAGCGGGCGGTCGAGGCCGTGAAGGGCGTCTCGTTCGACGTCGCGCCCGGCGAGAAGATCGCGCTCGTCGGCCAGTCCGGGTCGGGCAAGACCACGGTGTCGCGCATGGTGCTCGGGCTCGAGGCGCCGACCTCGGGTGTGATCGAGCTCGAGGGGCAGCCGTGGTCCGCGTTGTCCGAGTCCGGGCGGCGGCAGCGGCGCGCGCGGTATCAGTACGTCCCCCAAGACGCGTTGTCGGCGCTCGATCCTCAACAAACGGCGCTCGAACACGTGGTGGAGTCGCTGACCGTGCTGGCGGGCGCGACCCGCAGCGAGGCCGAGCAGCGCGCCGCGGCGATGCTCGATCGGCTGGGCCTCGGCGCGCGCCTGAACGCGCTCCCGCGTGAGATGTCGGGCGGCGAGCAGCGCCGCGTCACGCTGGCGCGGGTGTTCGCGCTCGAGCCCGCGCTCGTCGTCGCCGACGAGCCGACCAGCGGCCTCGACGCCGATCGTCAGGACGCGGTGCTTCACGACTTGTTCGCGAACCTACCCGCCTCCGCCGGATGTATTCTGGTGACGCACGACATGAAGCAGGCTCGGGACTGGTGTCGGCGCGCGCTGGTGATGCTGGAGGGGGAAGTGGTGGAGGAAGTATCGATGCCCGAGGGCTCGCCCATCCACCCGTACTCCCGTATGCTGTTCGACCCGTGGGGCGACCACGACTTCTCCCACTCGCGTGCGAGGTAGGAGCGATGATGCCAAAGCTGACGTATATCTTGGCGTTCGGTGTCGTGGTCGGGTCCGCGCTCGTGCTCGTCGCTCCGGCTGACGCGCTGGCCCAAGACGCCCAGGCGCTCGCCGAGAAGCAGCGACTGATCGAGGAGATGCGCAAGCTGGCGCAGCGCAACGCGTGGGGCGGCGTCGAGCGTAACTACGAGCTGCTCGTCGAGCTGAAGGTGCCGATCGAGTTCGACGTGCACCAGCTCGGCGCCGAGGCCGCGCGAACGCTCGGGAAGACCTACCAGATGTACCGGCGGTTGGAGCGCGCGGTCGAGCTCGACCCGCAGCCGGAGCTGATCGAGACCATCAAGGTCATGGAGAAGACGTACGGGCGCGTTCGCATCGAGGGCAACGAGCGTTGGTCGGTGGTGCTCTCCCGCCAGGCGATGCCGTTCGCCCCCGACGAGCGAAAGAGCATCGAGTACGCGATGACGGTCCTCGCGGAGTCCGGGTCGTTCGAAGGCATGCTGCCCGGCGGCGACTACGTGGTCGGCAACAAGTCGTTCTCGGTCGCGCCGGGCACGAAGTGGACGGAGATCGTCCTCGAGAAGAGCGACATCGCGGGCCGCGAGGGCCTGATCGTCTACAACGGCCCGGTGCTGGTCGGTGGGTACGCGTACTCGTTGTCGTCGGCGGGTGACGTGGTGACCGACGACACGGGCGTGCACATGGCGGCGCCGTCGGACCTCGCCGGCAGCGGGACGGCGTTCGAGGGCGGCTGGGAGATCGGGTTCACCCGAGAGTTCGCGCTGGCGGCCACGCTCGGGTACCGCGGCATGTACGGCTCGGACACGCTGCACGGCGTCTCTGGGTGGCTGGCGGCGGCGATCCGGCCGGGTGATCTTCGGATCGCGGTCGGTCCCACCTGGGGTCTCGTCCGCGCGTCGGGCACCGGCGTCGCCGAGTGGTTCGACGTCGGCCAGGACCCCGATTTGTACCGTGTCGACGACCTCGCGTGGGAGGGCCGAGCCTGGGCTGCCGGCGGGCAGCTCTCGGTCGGCTACGGCGTGCTCGATCTGTCGGACACGCTGCAAGGGAGCGTCGAGCTCGCCGGTTCGTTTTCTACGGACGGCGGGCGCCCCTACATGGGTTTCGGGCTACGCATCGGCATCGTGCCGGTGGTGCCGCGGTTCCAGGAAGATTCGTGACGCGCCGCATGGGTCGGCCTCTTGGAAGGTAGGTTGTTCATGTCGTGGTCCAAGGCGTTGCTGTTCGGGGCGGTCCTCCTCGCCGTCCCTGCGTCCGCAGGTGAAGTCCGCTTTGACGAAGAGGGTCACGCGTACCACCCGGTGTGGTCGGTCGACGGGAAGTGGGTGGCGTTCGAGGTGAACCGCTACGCCGGCGACGTCGACCTGTTCATGTCCGAGGTCACGGGCGCGATCGCGAAGGACGCCGTGCGCGTCAAGCTGCCGGCGACGTCGTCGTCGTTCGGCGGCTCGGGGGTGGTCGCGGCGAACCCGGTGTGGCACAACGAAGGCTTCGCCGTCTTCGAAGGCTCCAACCAGGGCGGCAAGTACCGCGTGTACTACGCGATGCCCGGCGGCGCGGCTCCGCTCGAGCTGTTGCCCACCACGAAGGTGCCGGGCAACCTGACCTTCCCGACCCTGTCGGCCGATGGCAACACGCTCGGCTTCGTGACGGACCAGTCGGGAGACGGCGACGTGCGCGGCTGGAACCGCACGAACGACCAGTTCACGTCGTACACCACGGCGGCGGGCTCCGAGTCGTTCCCGATGTTCTCGAAGGACGGGAAGTCGCTGATCTACAGCCGCAAGCAGGACCACACCGAAGACATCTACGTGGTCGACCTCACCACCATGAAGGAGACGCGCGTCGTCGGCGGCGGCGGCGATCAGAGCCGGCCGGTCTACGCGGCGGGCAACAAGGTCGTCTACTTCACGAGCGAGCGCGGCGACGGCAAGTGGGATCTGGCGGTCGTCGACACGCCGGGCGGGACCAAGCGCACGCTCGCGAAGGACGTCAAGCTCCCGCACCGCGCGCGCCCCGCGTTGTCGCCGGACGGCAACTGGGTCGCGTTCGTGTACGACGAGCCGTCGAAGGCCGACGCGATCACGCTGGTCAAGGTCGACGGCTCCGCCACGGTCACCGTCCCGACCGAGTTCAAGGCGGTCGGCGAGCCTGCGTTGTCCCTGCGCGACGGGCGCATGCGCGCCGCGTTCACGGCGCTGCCGCAGTCGGGCTCCGACTGGCGCTTCCTCTACGTGATCGACATCACCGGCAAGATCTGAGGCGTTCGCGCTCCCACTTCGTAGGTACGACCTACTTGGTGGGGCCGGTCCAGTCCATCGCCGCCGACACCGACACGTCGAGCCAGGTCGTGGACAAGGACGACGAGAGCGTGAGCTGATCGAAGCCCGACCACGTGGCGGTCGCGGCGCCATCGGCCGCCCACGTGTCGGACGTGTAGGTGACCGCGCCGCCCCACGCGGCGGCGTCTACCGCGGCGGTGTCGATCGGGGTGAGCACGACGGCGACGCCGAGCAGCTGCACCGCGAGCGCGTCGCCGGGGTCGGTCGGGCACGTCACGACGAAGTCGACGCGGGCGTCGCCGATGCGGTCAAGGGTCGCCGAGCAGTCGAGCGTCCACTGGTACGGGGTGCCTTCGTACACCGTGGACGCCAACGCGATGCCCGCGCCCGCGAACGCGCCGTCGGCGTCGACCCGACCGTCGCAGTCGTCGTCGACCTGGTTCCATAACTCGGTGGCCCCGGGGAACACGTCAGGGGCGTAGTCGTCGCAGTCGGTGCCCTCGGGGAACCCGTCGCCGTCGACGTCGGTCGGTGGGGGCGTGGTGGTGGGGCCGGGCGTGGTGGGCTCGGTGCGCGCCGTCTCAGCGACGGGCCCCGAGTCCTTCGGGCTCCCGCACGCGAGCAAGGCGAGCGCGATCACGGCGCGACCCGGTCCCGGAGCACCCGGCCGGAGGGCTCGTGCTCGGTGAGCTTGCCACGAACCGCGACGATCTGGCCGGACACCATGACGAGCTCGGGCTTCGGGCCAGCCTCGCGATCGAGGTACGGCGACCAGCCGGCTCCGGACAGCAGGTCGTCGTGGGTAATCTTGCTGAGGTCGCCTTCGGTGAACAGCACCAGGTCGGCGTCGAACCCGCGCGCGATGCTGCCTTTGGTGGTCAGCCCGAGCACCGCGGCGGGGCCTGCGCTGCAGAGCTGCACCATGGTCTCGAGGGCGAGGCGGCCCTGCTTCACGGCCGCCAGCATGAGCGGCAGGATCAGCTCCGAACCCGGCACACCGAGGCCGGTCCCCGCGTGGTGATCGCTCGACACGCAGTCGAGCCGCCCTCGCTTGACCGCGCTCCAAAGCGTGCGACGGTCGTGCTCGGCGCGCACCGGGGGGCTCGTGCACGCGTCGGACGACTCTGGGCTGAGGAACAGGTGATGCGGCGTGACCCCCGCGGTGACCAGCGTGGCGCCGTG
>CAIUDO010000531.1 GCA_903897935.1 uncultured Pseudomonadota bacterium | reverse complement strand
CGAGATCGAGCGCCTGCCCGCCGCGATCCTCCCTCCGGAGGACCACGACCAGGCCGCCATCTACCGTCGGTTCTTCCACGGCCCGGCGTTCCAGGTGCTCACGGCGGTCACCGCGGCGGCGTCGGACGCCGCGACGTTCGACGGCGCGTTGCCGGCGTCCGTGCTGACCGATCGCACCGAGACGTGCCCGCTCGCGCTCGAAGCTGCGTTCCAAGCGGCCGGCCTGCTGCGCATGCTGACGACGCACGAGATGGCGCTCCCGGCGTTCATCGACGAGGTCCAGCTCGGCGAGGTGCCCGCCCCCGGCGCGCCGTTGTCGATCCTCGTCATCCAGGATCGTGACCGCGCGCAGATCGACATCGACGGGCCGAGCGGTCCAGTGCTGCGGGTGCGCGGGTTCGGCATGTCGACCCTCGGGCCGCTCGACCCGGCGCGGCGGTTCTCGGTGCCCGACGGCGGGCGGCCGTCGCTGCGCGGCCGCGCGGCCGGCCCGGGCGGGTTGTCCCCGATCGCCCAAGCGAACGACGCAGAGGACCCGTCGGCGTGGTTGGGGCACGACGAGCTGGCGGCGCTCTCTGCCCGCGGCACCGAGCGGCGGGTCCAGGATCGGATCGCGGGGCGCATCGCCGCCAAGCGCGCCCTCGTCAGCATGACCGGGCTCGACCCGCACCGCATCGTGATCGACAACGCGCCGAGCGGCGAGCCGCGTGTGCTCGTCGACGGCACCCCGAGCGCGTGGCGGGTGTCGATCGCCCACCGGGAAGGGCACGCCGTCGCGATCGCCGCGGGCGCCGGGCGCGTCGGCATCGACCTCGAGTCCGTGGAGTCGCGGTCGTTGTCGTTCCTCGCCGACTGGTTCCACGAAGACGAAGCCATGGAGCGCGCCGACGCGCACCGGCAGACCGTCGGGTGGGCGGCAAAGGAGGCGGTGCTGAAGGTGCTGGGCACCGGGCTCGCGTTGTCGCCACGCGACGTCTTGGTGCGCGCGGTCGGTCGCAACGGGCAGATCGCCGTCGAGCTGCGCGGCGACGTCGCGGCGCGCCACCGCGCCCTCGGCGGTGGGCAGCTCGGGGTGACATGGGAGGCCGCCGGCCCGAGCGAAGTGCTCGTCGTCGCGCGGCTCACGGCGTAGGATGCCGACGAGGGAGGCATGATGCGGATCGCGGAAGCAGGCGGCGTGGTGATCGAGCGCCTCGCGACCCCCGACGACGTCGCGTCGTGGCGCCCCGACTTCATCGGGGCGTACCAGACGGTGTTCGCGGACGAGCCGTTCTTCGAGCGGTGGTGGCCGGCCGAAGCGGAGGGCATGTACCGCAAGCTCACGCGCTCGTCCGAGCACATCTCGCTGATCGCGCTGGACGACGAGCGCCTGGTCGGGTTCGGCATCGCCATCCCGCTGCAGCTCCGGCCCGACGTCGCGCGCGAGCTGACCGGGTTGCTCAACATCGAGCGCACGATGTACTTCGCGGAGCTCGGCGTCTTACCCCAGTTCCGGGGGCGTGGCATCGGCGGCGCGCTCATCGACGAGCGCCTGCGGCTCACCGACCGGGACCGCTACACCGACGTCGTCGTGCGGGTGAGCGCGAGCCGAAACGTCAGCTACCGCCAATACCTGCGCCGCGGCTTCGAAGACGTCGGCGTGCCGATGGAGGTGCCGGCCCTGCGGATGGACGGCCGCGTGACCACCGACCGCCGGCTGATCCTGCACGGTCGCCTCGACCACCTGCGGGCGAGCGCGTGATCGCGCTGGTCGCTGGCGTCGCGTGGGCGGCCGACCTGCCGTCGATGACGGCCGCGGGCGCGTGGGCAGACGCGGCCGAGGCCGTCGCTACCACCGCCGCCGCCGAGACGAAGGACAAGAAGCGCGCCAAGGCGCTCGACGCGCTCGGCCTCTCCGACGTTCGCCCCCCGATCGGCCGCGCGATCGGCGCCGATCTGGCGCTCGGCGCGCCGGAGTCGCTCGGCTGCGGCTGGGACGGCTCGATCACGTGCGCGGCGCGCGCCACCGCGCAAGCGGGCGTCGCGACTGGGGACTACCAGCTCGTGTGCCGGTCGCCGCTCGGGGTGCGCTTGCCGTTGCCGACCGTCGCCGAGCGCGACGGCGACGCGATGGTGTGGACCGCGCGCACCGTCGAGACGTGCTGGAAGGTCGGCCTCGGCGCGTTGTCGTTGGAGCCGGTCGGCGACGTCGCGCTGGAGGGCGCCGGCGTCGGCACCGACCTCATCCCGCCGGAGCGCGTCGCGCTGAACAAGCTCGACGCCGAGGCCCGCATCCAGGCCGCCGCGCCGGGCTTCGCGGCCTGCTTGCGGACCACCACCGGCGATCGGGCCGCTCGCTCCGGCGTCATCGAGGTCGGGTACCACATCGGGCCGACGGGGGTGATCGACCGAGTGGAGGTCGCGCGCGCGACCGCGACCGACCCCGCGCTGACGGCCTGCGTGCTCGAGCGGTTCGGCAAGCTGACGTTCCCGCCTCCGAACGGGGGCTTCGAAGAAGGTACGTTCCCGCTCTCGTTTCAGGACGCCGACGCGCGCTGACGCGCCGACTGTCATTGAAGTGTCGAGACCGCGCTCAGCGGGCCGCGAGGCCTATCGCCGACCGCGCGCCGTGGGCGATAATGTCGACCGAGGCGCCGATGGGAGTGGTACTGGCAGCGGGGCTGTTGGCGGCGTCGGCCTACGCAGCGTCTCCGGGCGCGCTCGTGCAGGCCGTCTTGCAGACCGCGGGTGACCGGCCCGAGGTGGTCGCGGCGTGTGGTCCGGTGTCCGAGCTGTCCGGGTTGGTCGCGGCGGACCCGGCGCTCGCCGCGCTGTTTCAGGGCCACCCGACCACCGGCATCCCCGGCGCCGCGTGGAGCCGCGTCACCAACCCAGAGCCGGGCAAGGGCGTCGATCGGGCCGGCGCCATCGGCATCACCCGGTGGACGGACGGCACGTGGCGCGTCGACCTCCCGTTCTCGGGCACCCGCACCGACGTCGCGGTGTGGTTCGACACGCTGGCGGGCGTGGTCGCGACACGCGGCCAGGGGTGGAACCTCGTCGACAAGGGCGTCGTGACCGACGCCACCCTCAACGCGGGCTCGCTCGGCATGTGGCCGCACGGCGGCAGCGCGTCGAAGCCCGGGCGGTCCAATACGCAGCGGCTGCTCGACGGCTTGCCGGGCTCCGGCGGGTGCGTCGTCTACCAAGAGGTCGATGCGGGCGCGGCCAAGCTGGCCACCGCCACGTGGTACCCGCAGACCCGCGGAGACGCCGTTCGCGTGCGCGTCGGCGGCACCGCCCCACCGCTCGGGCCGCCCGGATCGACCCCACCGCCGGTCGTCGACGCGCCGGTGGCGTTGGCCGAGGGCGGCGCCGATCCGGTGAGCGGCAGCTCCGTCACGCCGCCTGACCTCGTGGTGACGCTCGGGGTGCCGTGGACGGCGTTGGCCGGTCTGGGCACCGAGGCCGGGCCGCTGCTGCCCGCCGGCCTCGTCGCGCGCGCGGGGGCGACCGTCGCGCGGCTGCCGGGAGGGCTCGTCGCGGTGTTGCCGGTCGAAGTGAGCGGCGGCCCGCGGCTGTCGGCGGAGAAGCTCACGAAGATCCTGCGCGCCGAGCCGCTCTCGTTCGCGGAGGGCAGCGTGGTCGACGCGATCGACGGCGCGCTCGTGGTCG
>CAIUDO010000530.1 GCA_903897935.1 uncultured Pseudomonadota bacterium | reverse complement strand
GCGGCGGCGCGGACGCCGACGTCACCCGGGAGTTCGACCTCACCACCAAGGCGTTCGTGAAGGACGGGTTCTTCCTGCCCGAAGCCAAGGGCGGCGCCGCGTGGGTCGACGCCGACACGCTGCTCGTGGAGACCGACTTCGGCGAGGGGTCGATGACCGACTCCGGCTACCCGCGCACCGTGCGTCGGCTCAAGCGCGGCGCGGCGCTCGCCGACGCTGAGCTCGTCTTCGAAGGACAACAGCCGGACGTCGCCGTGTCTGCGTGGAAGGACCACACCGCCGGCTTCGAGCGCGAGTTCGTCAACCGGGCGATCACGTTCTACACGTCCGAGACGTACTGGAACAACGGTGGATCCCTGGTGAAGCTCGACGTCCCGATCGACGCCGAGCCGTCGGTGTTCCGGGAGTGGCTCGCGGTCAACCTGCGCACGGACTGGACGGTCGGCGGCAAGACGTTCCCCGCCGGCTCGCTCGTCGTCACCCGATTCGACGACTTCATGGCGGGCAAGCGTGAGTTCGAGGCCCTGTTCACGCCGTCGGAGCGTACGGCGCTGTCGGGCTTCACGGTCACGAAGTCGGCGGTCGTGCTCAACGTCCTCGATAACGTACGGAGCAAGGTGTACATCGCGAAGCACGGCGACAGCGGCTGGTCGTCGGCCCCGATGGCCGGGCTGCCCGACTTCGGGACGATCGGCGTCAGCGCGGTGGACTCCGAGCGCTCCGACGACGTGTGGGTCACGGTCACCGACTTCGTCACCCCGACCACGCTGTCGCTCGGGTCGGTCAACGGCGGCGCGGTCGAGCGCCTGAAGTCGATGCCGAGCTTCTTCGACGCGAGCAGCATGGAGATCAGCCAGCACGAGGCGATCTCGGCCGACGGCACGCGCGTCCCGTACTTCCAGGTGTCCAAGAAGGGCATGAAGACGAACGGGAAGAACCCCACGTTGTTGTACGGTTATGGCGGCTTCGAGGTGTCCCTCACGCCGTCGTACAGCGGATCCATCGGCGTGGCGTGGCTCGAGCGCGGCGGCACGTACGTGCTCGCGAACATCCGCGGCGGCGGCGAGTTCGGCCCGAAGTGGCACCAGGCCGCCTTGAAGGAGAACCGCGCGCGGGCCTACGAAGACTTCGCCGCGGTCGCCGAGCACCTGATCGAGCGCAAGGTCACCAAGCCGAAGAAGCTCGGGATCATGGGCGGCTCGAACGGTGGGTTGCTGGTCGGCAACATGCTGGTGCGCCGGCCGGATCTGTTCGGCGCGGTCGTCTGCCAGGTCCCGCTGCTCGACATGAAGCGGTACCACACGCTGCTCGCGGGCGCGTCGTGGATGGGCGAGTACGGCAACCCGGACGTGCCGGAAGAGTGGTCTTACATCCAGACGTTCTCGCCGTACCAGCTCGTTCGCGAAGACGTTCGGTACCCGCCGACGCTGTTCTTGACCTCGACCCGCGACGACCGGGTGCACCCGGGGCACGCCCGCAAGATGGTCGCGCGCATGATCGAGCAAGGCCACGACGTGCGGTACTGGGAGAACACCGAGGGCGGGCACGGCGGCGCGGCGAACAACGCGCAGCGCGCCAAGATGACGGCGCTGTCGTGGACGTTCTTGTGGACGGAGCTCGGCTGAGCTCGTCTGCTGGATCGTGAGGTAGCGCCAAGCTTATCGGCTCGTTGTCGCGGCGGCCGGCGGGTCGCCGTGGCGGCCCGCGGCGGCGAGTGCATGAATGATCGTCGCGTCTCGTGCGCGCAGCGTACCGGCGCGTTATCCGCCGTTCGCGCGTTGTGACGAGTCGTGCGAGCCAGGCCTCGGCCAGGAAGGGCATCGACGGAGCGGCGAGCGGACCGTGGTGGTCGTAGCGATCGGGCGGCTTGGACGGCCCGGGGGCGCATGTCGCCCGAGGTGGGAAGATGGGAAAGAAGTTGTTTGTTGGTGGCCTCGCTTGGGCGACTGCCGATCAGAATCTCCGTGATGCGTTCTCTCGCTTCGGCGAAGTGACCGAGGCGAAGGTCGTCACCGACCGTGAGACCGGCCGGTCGCGCGGCTTCGGGTTCGTCACCTTCGCAGACGCCGCTGCGGCGTCCACCGCGGCTCAGCAGCTCGATGGCTCGTCGCTCGACGGTCGCACCATCCGCGTGAACGAGGCGGAAGACAAGCCCCGCACCGGCGGCGGCGGCGGCGGCTTCGGTGGCGGCGGCGGTGGTCGTGGCGGC
>CAIUDO010000529.1 GCA_903897935.1 uncultured Pseudomonadota bacterium | reverse complement strand
CCGGCGGCGCGGCGGGCGCCGACGGGGCGGCGGGCGGCGCGGGCGGCGCGCTCGTCAACGCGGCGGCGCGGTCGGAGTTCGAACCGAAGTCTTCGGCCTCGACCTCGAAAGAAGCTGGATCTTGGGACGCGGCATCGGGAGCAGATGCGCGCTGATGCTCCTGCACGAAGTCACCCCACCGTCACAAGGCAGCGGTTAACGCACCGCGCCGCTGGCGGCAGAGAAGCAATCGTGAGCGGGAGTGAGGGCCCGTTGCCCTGCTCGCCTCACGGGGCGAGCGGGTGGTCCGTCCACGGGGGCAAGCCCACGACCTCGCTCGCGACCTGCCCCGACATCGGCCAGCCCCACGCCGCGTAGAACGGGGTCAAGTCGTGCTTGGTGGCCAAGGACGTGCGGATCACCCACTCGTCGATGCGGTCTTGGTCCGACGACGGGCGGTCACCGACCGGCATCGCGAGGTACTGCGCGTGCACCTCCTGGATCGGCGCCCACCCGAACCTCTCCTGGAGCTGCAGGTAGGTCTCGAGGGCGGTCCACACGCTCCACGAAGACGCGAAATCGGGCCCGGTCGCCAGGTAATCCGACACAGTCGCCGCGCGCGCGGCGGAGGTCATGTTCGGGTGGGCGGCGGCGCGGTCGACGCCGAGGACGCGCTCCGAGAGGTACACCGACCACAAGTTGCACGTGGCCTCGGTGACGTCGGGCAGCCACGCCGGGTCGAGCTGGTGGTTGTGCCCGAGCTCGTGCAGCGGACCCCACGCGCTGTTGGTCATCATCCAGGAGAGGTCCGTGATCTCCTGCGTAGACTCGAGGTGGCCCATCACCGGGTAGCCCGAGTGCATCCACCCGGCCGAGATCTCCCGATCGAGCACGATCCGCTCGTCGCGCGCGCGGGGTGCCGGGTCGCCGGCGAGCCACTGCGCCGCCGCCATCACGTCCATCCACGCGGTCATGACGCCGCCCGGGTCCGCCACCGAGAGGCCAGCGGTGGGCACGGTCAGCACGACGCCGTCGGTCTGCAGCTCGGCGTACGGCACGTCCCCGGACACGAGCGCCGCCTCGAACTCGGCGGGGTCGGTCTCCCCGTAGACGAACCACGGCGCCGCGACCGCCCCCGCGACCTCGACGTCCCCGCGCCCGAGCGACGTCCCGACCGGCCCGGTCACGTAGACGAGGCCGCCGAACCCGCTGGCGACGGTGGTCTCCGCGGTGGTGATCGGGTCGCGACGGACCACCTCGGGGTGCCGCGGCCATGACGCCAGGTGCCACAAGGTGTCGGCGTGCGACCCGATCTGCACGTGCAGCCCGGAGCCGGCCCAGGAGGGGGGGACCGTAACCGTGATGGGCTCGCCAGGAGCGGCGTACAACCCGGTTGACCACCACACGTCCGCGTGGGCGCTGGAGAAGATGTAGTCGGT
Source organism: uncultured Pseudomonadota bacterium (assembly GCA_903897935.1). Lineage (GTDB taxonomy): Bacteria > Myxococcota_A > UBA796 > UBA796 > CAIUDO01. The sequence continues at coordinate 12,925 of CAIUDO010000529.1, read as the reverse complement.
GTCGCGGCCAGTCCACGTGGCGTCGATCGACACGGTCCGGGTGACACGCGGCGCGGTCGCGGACACGGGTCCGGGGAAGTCGCTCGCGGCGGCGACGACCCGTACGTCCTCGACGTCGGACTCCAACGCGAGCCGGCCTTCGAGCGCGACTGCGAGGGCGTCGATCGGCGCGGTCTCGGGCACGACCGGCGCCGCCGCGGTGGGGACCACCGGCGGCACGCCGTCCAGGAACGCGCGGGCAGGGTCCCACCACGCGTCGAACGACACCGGGAGGTTGGCCGCGGCGAACAACGCGGTCGTCGCCGCGAGCCCGACGTCGTCGTCGGACAACACGGCGACGCCGCCGACGTGATCGACGAGCGCGTCGAGCGCCCGCGCGTGGTGGAGCAGGATCCCGGGCGGCGGATCGGACACAGTCGAGGCGCCGCTCGCGGCGGTGGCCACCGTGATGGTGACCCCGAGGTCGTTGAGCAGGCGGTTGCCGGGGTAGTCCGTCGCCGGGTCGTCGTACCCGGGGCCGTAGTACCACACGTGCCCCCCCACGATCACGCCGCCGCCGCCGTCGATCCAGGCGTGCAGCGCGTCGAGGGCGGCGTCCGAGCGCTCGGTGTAGGCGTCGGTGACGACAAGGTCGACGCCGTCGAGGTCCTCCGCGGTGATCGCGGCGGTGCTCACGGGGGTCGCCGTGATCCCGCGGTCGGCGAGCCACGGCACGAGCGCGGAGAACGTCGGCTCCACGACGACCGTGGGGGCGTCATCGCCGCCGGCCCAGCGGATCATGTTGAGCAGCAGCGCGTCGGCGTCCCCGCTGTCTTCGCTCGGCCCGTACAGCCAGCCCTCGTGGGCGAGCGACACCCCCCGACCCGCGCCGAGTCGGCCGGTCGCGACCCAGGAATGCCCGTCGTCGTCGACGAGGATCGGGCACGCGAGGTCGCCGTGCACGACGAGCGCGGATGGCAACGAGCCGCCGAGGTCGAGGCTGCTGACGCCGGCGCGCAGCGCGGCTTGGTCGGGCCCGCAGTCGTATGCGGGCTCGGAGTCGGTGGGCTCGGAGTCGGTGGGCTCGGAGTCGGTGGGCTCGGAGTCGGTGGGGGTCGGGACCAGCGGGGACGTGTCACCGCCCTTGGGCGCGCACGCAGCGAGCAAGGACCACAGCAGCAAGGGCGCTCCTACGAGATCGGGTACTTTGAGGCCATCCCGGCGACCGACACGTCGATGAGCTCGGCGAGGGCGCGGTGATCGAGTCCCTCGAGCTTCTTGAGGTACAAGCACGCCTTGCCGATCCGGTGCCGCCCGAGCCGCTCCAGGAGGTCGGCGCGGCCCTCGAACCCGTCCATCAAATAGACGGTGAGCTCGGCCTTCCGGACAGCGAAGCCGATCCGCATCGCGTCGCCTTCCCGGCCGCTGTCGTAGCGGTAGTGGTAGGACCCAAAGCCGACCATCGAGCCCCACATCTTCGGCTCGTCTCCGGTCGCGGCGCGCATCAGCTCGATGAGCCGGCGCGCGTCGGCTTGCCGGGTTGGTTCGAGCGCCGCCAGCCACGCCGCTACCGCGGGTGGGACCTCGTGCGGGTCCGTCATCGTCCCTCCTGCGGGCGCCTTATCGGGGCTCGTGACGGTGTGGTACGGTCGGGCGCGTGAGGTGCTCGTGTGGTCGTTGTTCATGGCTGAGGCGCTCGCGCAGGCGGTGTGCGTCGAGGGGTCGTGCCCAGCCCAGCTCTCGCTGCAGATTCAAGCGGTCACGCCCGCCGGCCGCTACGCGCTCGTCCAGGGCTCCGGCCTCGGGTCCGGGCGGCTCGCCTCCGGGCCGTGCCGCGGGTCCACCGGGCTGTCCGGGCCGACCCTGCTCGAGCGCGGCCGCGCCGACTACAACGGCCGCGCGGTGAGCTTCGCGGAGCCTACGGCGGCGTGTGGCACCGGGTACCTGTCGGTGCTCGACATGACCACGTGTACGTTCAGCACCCCGGTCGCGCTCGTGGGGTCGTCGTCGTGCGGGGGCGCCACCTGGGGGGTCCGTCCGGGCGACTTCTACGACTTCGACGTCGCCGACAGCGGCGCCACCGTCGAGATCTTCGGGGACGGCGCCGCGATGCGCGCGACGTGCACGGGCGCGGACGGGGTCGAGGTCGCGTCGGGGGTCTGGCTGGGGCAAGACGGGGTGGAGACCTTCGCCGCGGTGTCCGTCTCGGACGTGAGCGAGCGCGCGATCGTGGTGTGGCGGTCGTTGTGGCACGGCTCGGCGGAGCGGCTCCGCTACGCGTACCTCGACGAGACGTGCACGCCGATCGTCACCGACGCGTTGATCGACGAGAACGCCTACTTCGAGTTCTTCGACGTGGCGCTGGACGACGCGGGATCGGGCGTGCTCGCCCTGAACGAGGGCGAGACGAAGCTGTACTGGATCAGCGCCGACGGCTCGCTCGCGGGGCCACAGTCCGCGTTCGATCTCGGCGACGAGTACGGCGTGCACGTCGCCCTCGATCGGGACGGCACCGGCGGCATCGTCGCCGCGCAGGAGCACAGCGGCGACGGCATTTGGTACCGCCGCTTCTCGGGCCGCGGGCGCTTCATCGAGCCGGGCCCGGTGTGGGTCGAAGACGTCTCCTACCACTACTGGTACGACGGGTTCACGGTGGGCATGAACGACGACGGGCGTTCTTGGTCACGTGGCGGTCGTCGGATCGCGCGATCGAGGCGCTCACGTTCGCGCCCGACGGCTCGGATGCTGGCTACTTCCTGGCGATCACGCCGGACTTCTCGGGGGCCTTGTCGGACTTCCCCTACGACAGCTTCCGGCGTCGCCACCAAGAGGTCGCGATCCGGGGCAGCAACTTCATCATCGGGGAGGCGTACGACCTCGTGGCGGGGTCCGGGAGGAAGATCCGCTACTACGAGCTCGCACCCGACGCGTCGGTGGTGTCGCAGTCGGCCACCACGCAGTCGGTCCCCGAGGGGTTGACCCTGCGGGTCGACGGCATGGGCAACGCGTACGTGCGCGGCCCAGGCGGGCTGTACGACCTGGGCCAGTTCCCGTAGCGCCACGGCGGGCGTTCGCACCCGGTCCTCTGGGGCCTGCCGGCGTCGTCGACAGCGGGGGGGGGCGGCTCGGAGCAGGTGTTGGCGGCCGTCGGAGGCCGCCTCGACTCGGTCCCGGTCCAGAGCGGACGTTTGCCGTTCAGATGGTGCGTGCGAAGTGGTGTCACTTCCCGGGCTACTTGGGCCGTTCAGCGGCGTCGCAACCTGTGAATGGTCTGGTGACAGGCCAACGATCGTTCAGTGGCGTGGCCGCCGGAAGCACCTGGAACGAACCTCTGTGACCCAGGAGATTGAGGCCTGCGGGTGGTTGGCGGCCGCCCAGAGCGCTTGGGTCGTGGACAACCTCGGACACGACGCTCGAGGGAGCCTTCGCAGGCGCCCCCCGCCCGGCTACGCAGCGGACGCGAGAGGCGGGCATGGACGAGGGTGAGCGGTTCGCGCGCTTGGTCGCGGAAGCGACGGCGCGCTGGCAGGCCGATCCGGCCGCGCACCGAGCGGCCGGGCGGCGCTTGGTCGCGATCGCGTACACGCCCGTGCTGCTGCTCGGCGCCGCCCTCGCGCTCGCAGTAGCCGCGTTCGTGTCGTTGATGGTGGTGGTCGCCGCCCCCCCGGTCGATAAGTTCCCGTTGTTGGTGTTCGCAGCTGGCTTTGGGTACGTGCTCTGGCGGTGGGTCGGGTTCGTCTCGCCGCCGCTCGCGGCGGCGCACGGTCGCCCGTTGTCCCCCGACGAGGCGCCCGAGCTGTTCCGGCTGGTGGGCGAGATCGGCGTCGCCCGGGTGGATCGGGTGTGCGTCGACGACTCGCTCAACGGCTCGCTGGTGCAGGAGCCGCGCTGGGGCCTGCTCGGCGGCTACACGAACACGTTGGTCCTGGGCGTGGGGCTGCTGCACGCGCTGGACCGCGACGGCGTGCGCGCGCTCGTCGCGCACGAGCTCGCCCACCTGCACGCGGACCACGGGCGCACGGGCGCGTGGGTCGCCCGGGTCACGACGATGGCGGCGGTGGTGCGCGACGGCGTCGAGGTCGGCAGGCTCCAGCCCGCGTGGCTCTACCGTCGCTTCTTGTCCTGGTGGGAGCCCCAGATGCACGCGTGGGCGGCCGTCCAGGGGCGCGTCGCCGAGATCGAGGCGGATCGCCGCACCGATCAGGTAGTCGGACCGGCTGTCGCGATCGGGGCCCTGACCCGCGCGGAGCTGCTCGACGGCCTGTCCGACGTGGTGCACGATCGCGTCACCGCCGCGATGCTCGCGGGGGTCGACGCTCCGTCGCCGCTCGAGGCGCTGTTCGAGGTGGTGCGCGAGGCCGAGGCCGACCGCGACGCGGTGGCAGCGCGGCTGGCGCGGCGGGTGGCGGCGGTGTCGACCCCGCTGGACCCGCACCCCAGCCTCGCCGAGCGCGCCCAGGCGGCGGGGGTCGCCCCAACGGCTCCGCCACCCGTGACCATCCGGGCGGACGTCGAGCTGTTGGGTCCCGTGTTGCCTGCGTTGATGGCCGAGAACGCGGCGTGGTGGGCCGAGGTCGGGCCCCAGGAGGCGGTCGCGCGGCGCGACCAACGCGCCCGTCGCGACGCGTTGGCCGCGGAGGCCGACCGAACGCCCGCGTCGACGGTGCAGCTCGCGCTCGACGTCGCGGACGTCGGCGACCAGCCCCGCGCCGAGCGGCGGGCCGCCGCGATCGAGCTGCTCGAAGCCGAGGTCGTGCGCACCCCCACCCACGCTCCGGCGTGGTTTCACCTGGGCCGACTGCGGTTGGAGGCCGACGACGAACGAGGCCTGGACGCGTTGGCGCGCTCGGTCGCGCTCGACGCCCGCGCCGAGGACGACGCCCTCGAGCTGCGCATCGCGTGGTGGAAGCGCGTCGGCGACGCGGCGCGCGCCGAGGCCGACGAGCGGCGGCTGATCACCCTCCACGCTGCCCTCTCACGGGCCCGGGAGGAGCGTCACCGGGCGCGTTCGTTGCTCGTGTTCGAGGAGGCGGGGCTCACCGCAGAGCAGCGCGCGGTGGTCGTCGCGCTGCTTGGGCCCGAGATCGCGGCCGCGTGGGTCGCGCGGGTGGTGGTTCAGCACGTTCCCGAGCGCCCCCTGCTCGCGGTGCACGTCGCGTGGGCTGGGTGGGGCCCCGTTAGCGAGGCCAAGCGCGCCGCGCTGCTGGAGCGCCTGGTCATCGACGGATCGGACATCTACCTCGACGACGGCTGGACCGCGGCCCCGTGGCGTCGCCGGCGCCTGCGTCGCCCGGAGCACCGTGTGCGCTGACGGCAGCGGACCAGGGTGGTAGGAGCGCGGCGCGGGGCGCGTGATGGTCGTAGGGTGGGTCGTCGCCGGAGCGGTGGCCGCGGCGGTCACACCGGCCACCGCGGGGGACGCCTCCGACGTCTCCGCGATGCTCGAGCTGGCTGCCGAGCGGAAGGCCGCGCGGGATTGGGCCGCGGCTCGGGCGCTCTACGAGCAGGCGCTGCGGCGCACGGAAGCGGAGCGTGGCCCCGATCACCCCGACATCGCCGCGATCCTCCACGAGCTGGGCGGTGTGCTCAAGGCGCAGGGCGCGCTCGGCGAGGCGCAGCAGGTCTGGGAGCGTTGCCTGGCTATGCGGGAGGCGGCGCTCGGCCCGGAGCACTCCGACGTCGCCAAGACGCTCAACAACCTCGCGGCGCTGCTGTTCGCCCGCGGGGACCTCGTCGCGGCCGAGGGGATGTTCGAGCGCAGCCTGCGCGTCCGGGAGCTCGTCTCCGGGCCGGACCACCCCGACGTCGCGGCGACCCTCAACAACATGGCCACCCTGCTCAAGGCGCGCGGAGACTACGAGGGGGCGGCGGCGCGGTACGCGCGGGCGCTCGACGTGTGGGAGCGCGCGCTCGGCCCGGAGCACCCCTCGGTCGCGACCGCCTTGACCAACCTGGCGAACCTGCACAAAGCGCGGGGGGACTACGCCGCGGCGCTGCCGCTGTTCGAGCGCGGGCTCGCGGTCCGGGAGGCGGCGCTGGGCCCCGAACACCCCGACGTGGCGCAGAGCCTCGACGGCCTGGCCAACCTGCTGTCCGATCAGGGGGACTACGCGGGCGCCTACCCGCGCTACCTGCGGAGCCTCGCGATCCGCGAGGCGGCGCTAGGCCCCGATCACCCCGACGTCGCGCAGACCCTGAACAACCTCGCCAACCTGCTCGCCGACCAGGGCGACCTGCTCGCTGCGCGTCCCCGCTACGAGCGCGCGCTGGCGATCTGGACGCGCGCCCTCGGGCCCGACGCCCCCCAGGTCGCGATCGCGCTGAACAACCTCGCGGACCTCCTCAAGGCGCAGGGTGACTACGCCGCCGCGCGCCCGCTCGTCGCGCGGAGCCTCGCGATCCGAGAGGCGCTGCGCGGGCCGGACCACCCCGACGTGGCCACCAGCCTCAACAACCTCGCCATCTTGCTCGAGGTCGACGGCGACCACGAGGGCGCCCGCGCCGCTTACGAGCGCAGCCTGCAGATCGTCGAGCGGGCGTTCGGTCCCGACCACCCGACCGTCGGAGCCAGCCTCAACAACCTGGCCGTGTTGTTGGCGCGCCTCGGCGACGACGCTGGCGCCGCCGAGCGCTACACCCGGAGCCTCGGCGTCACCGAGTCGGCGCTGGGCCCCGAGCACCCTGCCGTCGCCTCGATCCTGGCGGCGCTGGCCGCGCTCCGCCTGCGTGGCGGCGATCCCGACGCCGCCGCCTCGTTGTACCAACGCAGCCTGGAGATCCGGCAGGCGGCGTTCGGGGGGGACCACCCCTCGGTGGCGCCGTCGTTGTCCGGGCTCGCCGACGTCGCGGCCGCCCGCGGTGACCTCGTGGGCGCGCGCGCGCTGCGGGACCGAGCGCTCGTGTTGGTCGAAGCACGATTGTCGCTGCTCGATGGCTTGTCGGAGCGCGAGGGGTGGGCGTACGTCGCGGCGCAGCGGCCGACGTTCGACGCGTGGATGGCGCTGGCGGACGGCGCAGACGACGCCGCGGTCGCGTGGTCGTCGGTGATCCGGTGGAAGGGGGCGGTGTCGTCGCGGATTCGCGATCAACGGGTCGGGGTCGCCGACGGCGGCGGCGCCGCAGCGTATCAGGCGTTGGTCCGTGTCCGCGAGGAGCGGGCCCGCAACGAGCAGACCGAGCGCACCCCGGTCAACAGCGCCGCATTGTCCGAGCGGCTCGCCGCGCTGATCACCGAGCAGGAGCGCTTGGAGCGTGAGCTCGCGGCGTCGAGCGCGGCGTGGCGCGCCAAGCAGCGCGTCGACGAGGCCGGCGCGCCGCAGGTGTGCGCCGCGCTGCCCGCCGGCGCCGTGCTCGTCGACCTGATCGCGTACGATCCGGGCCCGGCCGACGCCGCCCGGTACGCCGCGTTCGTCGTGACGCCGTCGTGCGTGGTGTCCCGAGTCGAGCTCGGCGACGCCGCGTCGCTGGAGGCGGCGCTCGAGGAGTGGCGCGTGGCGCTCGCGGACCCGATCGCGCCAACGGCGCGGGTCGACGGGCGGGGCCTCGCGGTGGCCGCTCGCCTGTGGGCGCCGCTGCAGCCGCACGTGCCGGCGGGGGCGCCCGTGATCGTCGCGCCGGACGGGGCGCTGGCGGCGACCCCGTGGTCGGCGCTGCCGGTAGGGGGCGGGCGGTACCTGGTCGAGCAGCACACCGTCACCACGGTGGCCGACGCGCGCGCGTTGCTGGCGGGCTCCGATCGGGCGACGACGGGCATCCTGGTGGTCGGCGGGGTGGCGTACGGGGAGGGGCCGGGGGCGATGTGTCACCCGGAGCCGTTCGTGCCCTGGCCCGACGCCGCGGACGAAGCATCGGCGATCACGCGCGCGTGGCGGCGGCGCGGGCCACGCGGCGCGCCGGTGTCCGAGCTGCGCGGGGCGCACGCGACCGAGCAGGCGGTTCGGTCGGCGATCGGGGGGGCGCAGGTGGTGCACTTCGCGACCCACGGCTACTTCGCGGCGGGGGGGTGCGCCCCCCTCGCCCGCGACGGCGGCGCCGGCTTGGATCCCATGCTGCTGTCGGGCCTCGCCCTGTCGGGCGCGAACGTCGGGGGGCCGTCGGACGGGGACGGGGTGCTGACCGCTCGGGAGCTGTCGCTGCTCGACCTCGACGGGGCGTCCCTCGTGGTGCTGTCGGGGTGCGAGACGGGGCTCGGGGTGGCCTCGATGGGGGAGGGGGTGCTCGGGTTGCAGCGCGCCATCGCCGTCTCCGGCGCGCACCAGATGATCACGGCCTTGTGGACGGTGCCAGACGCGGCGACGGCGCGCCTGATGGACGGCGTGTACGATCGGCTGCTGCGCCGGAGGGGGCTGACCGACCCGGCGGAGGCGCTGCGGGAGACTCAGCTCGCGGTGCTGGCGGAGCGTCGCCGCACGACGGGGGAGGGGCGCCCACAAGACTGGGGCGCGTTCGTGCTCTCCGGCCGGTGAGCGCGGCGCAGCGCAGCGATCCGCGGCGCTGTCGGACGTAGCCGGGGCGTCCAGATCGGGTCCTGGAGGCCCGATGACCCCGCTGCTGCCGGTCGGCTACTGGACCGATCCTTTGTGTATCTGGGCGTTCGTCGCCCAACCTCGCCTTGACCACGTCCGTGGGGCCTACGGCGCCGAGCTCGACCTCCGGCATCACGTCGTGCCGGTGTTCGGGAGCATCCCGCTGCGGTTCCGGCAGGGCCCGTGGGCCGCGGGTGGGCACGCCGCGCGCGCCGAGGCCACGCGCACCATCGCCCAGAAGCACGGCCGCATCGGGGTGAGCGGTCAGGTGTGGATCGACGACCCGCCGGCGTCGAGCTGGCCGGCCGGCATGGCGGCGAAGGCGGTGCTCGCGCTCGAGGCCCAGGAGCGCGTGCCCCCAGGCGCGGCCGACGCGTACCTGTGGGGCTTACGTACCCGGTTCTTCCTCGATGACGTCAACGTGGCCCGCCGGTCGGCGCAGCTCGCGCTCGCCGAGCACCTCGACCTGCCGCGCGGCCTCATCGAGCAGGCGCTCGACGACGGCAGCGCGCTCGCGGCGCTGTGGGAGGACCACACGGAGGCCGAGCGCTTGCACCTCCAGGGGTCGCCGACGTGGGTGTTCGACGGGGGTCGCACGCTCCTGTACGGCAACTTCGACGAGCGGGTGCTCACCGCGACGGTCGACGCCATGCTCGCGGGAGCGCACGCCGGGGGGTCACGCTGCTGAGACTGTGGTGGATTCGAGCGCGCCCGCTTGACGGGCTGCGTCACCAGCCGCAGCCCACCTCCCACATGTCGTCTCCTGCTGCCGCCACCTCCGCCGTCCAGGTGTCGTACCAATCTTCGGCCCGGGTGACGAAGTCGGCGACGTCGGGATCTTCCGCCGCGGCGGCCGTCATCGCGGGTCCGTCGAGGTCGATCATGCCCGACGGGCTGCCGAGGCCGGGGACGCGGGTGGACAGCCGCCCGGGCGCGTCGCCCTCCGCCCACGGGTCGTCGGGGCCGGTCGGGAGGTACTCCGGCAGGTCGGACCACGCCTCGATGAACGTGATGTCGCCGGCGTCATCGAAGGTGAACTCCTCGTAGATCGGGCACGGACGGTCGTCGTGGGCCTCGTACGCGAACACGACGCGGCAGCGGCCGAACGGCTGGGTGTCGAAGAAGCGGCAGTCACGATCCTCGACGATCGACGGGTACAGGCGGAGCAGCGTGTCCGTCGCTTCGATGTTCTCGAGGCCGAACGCGGTGAGCTTCAGCCACGGCGGCCACTCCCAGCGCGCGACGAGCTCGCCGTACTCCGGCCAGACGACGGGCTCGACGCGGCTGTCCATCGAGTCGAAGTACAGCATGCTCTGCGCGACGTAGTAGTCTTCGGATTGAGTGGGTTGCAGACACGTGGACAACGCGGCGTCGCCGTCGGCGCACGGGTCGGGTCGGCACGCGAGGGTGAGGGTCAGGAGCGCGAGCACGGGCACCTCGTCGCCGCAGGTTAACACCGCGGTGCCGCGCTACGAGGCGGCATCTTCGAGGGGGGCCCATGTTCGTCTCTGCAGCGTTCGACAGCGGTAACATCGAGGTGATCGACGCGAGCGACCCGTCCGACGTGCGGCTCGCCATCCGGCGCGACGCCGGCGACGAGCACATGCAGTGGTTTCACTTTCGGGTCTCCGGCGCGCGCGGCGTGCCGTGTACGTTCCGCCTGACGAACGCGGCGTCGGCGAGTTATCCGCCGGCGTGGGAGGGTTATCGGGCGGTCGTCACGACGGATCGTCGGGAGTGGACGCGGGTGGGCACGTCGTACGTCGGCGGGGTGCTCGTCATCGAGGACACGCCCGCCGCCGACGTCGTCTGGTACAGCTACTTCGCGCCGTACGCGTTGGAGCGCGGGGCCGACCTGCTCGCCCGGTGCCAGCAGAGCTCGCGCGCGCGGGTCGATCGGCTCGGCGCGACGGTGGACGGGCGCGACCTCGATCGGGTCGTCGTCGGCGAGCCGGGGCCAGGCAAGCGGGTCGTCTGGGTGACCGGTCGCCAGCACCCGGGCGAGACGATGGCTTCGTGGTGGATGGAGGGCTTCCTCGGCCGCCTGCTCGATTCGAACGACGCGTTGAGCCGTTGGTTGCTCGATCGGGCGGTGGTGCACGTGGTGCCGAACATGAACCCGGACGGGAGCGCGCGCGGCCACCTGCGCTGCAACGCGGCGGGCGCCAACCTCAACCGGGAGTGGGCCGAGCCGACGGCGGCGCGCAGCCCCGAGGTCTTGTACGTGCGCGACGCGATGTACACGACCGGGGTGGACTTCTGTCTCGACGTGCACGGCGACGAGGAGCTACCGTACGTGTTCTTGGCCGGCGCGGAGGGCATCCCCGGGTGGTCGTCGCGCTTGGCGGAGCTCGATACTGCGTTTCGGGACGCCTACGAGCGCGCGTGCCCCGACGTCCAGCGCGCGCACGGCTACCCCGCCGACGCCCCCGGGAAGGCCAACCTGACGATGTGCACCAGCCAGGTCGCGCAGCGGTTCGACGCGCTCGCGTTCACGCTCGAGATGCCGTTCAAGGACAACGCGGACGCACCGGATCCGGTTCACGGCTGGTCGCCGGAGCGGTGCATCCGGTGTGGGCACGCCGCGGTCGACGCGATCGCGGGCGTGGTCGAGCGGCTGCGCGGCTGACGGGTCTCGCGCGCGGAGGGATCGTGTAGGTTGCGTGGCGTTCGGTCAACTGGATGTCGTACGCAACGCGCCTCGGCGCACTCGAGCGCGCTGCCGAGCGGCCCTTCGACGGTTCCGACCGCAGCGCGGTCAGCGCCGGCTACGAACTCCACCTGAGAATAACGAGACACGAACGTTGGGGTTGCCCCCCAGGTCCACCGATCGTCTGACCTGATGGACGGAGGCGTGCGCGCTGGCGATCACGCCGCGCCAGCTTCGCGCGCCCAGTCCCGGCGCCGGCCCACGCTCCCCGCCAGCCCCCCGCGCCGACCCACGTGGGGCGCCCGCCGCCGCGGCTCTGGCGGCCCGACCCGCTTCGACCCGTCCGCCCGCTCAGCGTGAACCGCCCCTTCGTCGTCCACTTCCAGCCGGAAGGTGCCCTCGTGCACCAACCGGTGGTGGCAGGCGCAGATCGTCAGCAGGTTCCACGGCTGGTGCCCACCCCCGCATGCCCGCGGCGTCAGGTGGTGCAGGTGCAGCCAGAACCGCCCGTGACACCCGGGCACCGCGCACCTCCGCTGGTCGCGATCCAATACGAGCTCTCGGATACGCGGCGGGATCGTGTGGGACGCCGCGCCGTCCGCGTCGACCACCCGGGCGTCGCACGCCGCCTCCGCGGCGACCGTCTCCGACGTCTCCGCGTCGTACCCCTCGATCGTGCCGTCCGGGTCGACGCGCAGGTGCAGCACCGCCGGCTCGTGCACGGGCAGGTCGACGTGTTCATCAGCCTCGGACGCCATCTCCGCGAGGCACCTCCGCGCGAACGCCGCCAGGATGGCCCCTGGCGACAAGTCGTCGCCGCCGATGGTGGCGCGCAGGGCCTCGATCAGCTCGTCGATCGCGTCGCCGTCGCTCGCTTCGAGGTGGTGGAACACGCGCGACGTGTACTCAGGCGCGCGCACCGGACCCTCCGGCACCGGCCCGCCCGGCTCCGCGCTCGCGACCAACGCCTCCAGCTCGCGGCTCGTCAGCCCCTCCGCCCGCGCGACCCACGCCGCCGCGGTCTCGGGGGACGCCACCCGTACGATTTCGCGGGCCTTCGTCCACGGCAAGCGACCGTCTGCCATCGCCGCGGCCACCTCTGGCAGCTTCGGCGCCGCGCGCCCGACCCGCGCCAGCTCCCGCGCCTGCCGCGCGGGGATCTGAAGCACGTCTCGGGCATACGCGCCGAACGTGCTGTACCCGAGCGCCGTGTGCCCTCCCGCCGACTCCATCTGGGCGAGCGCCTGCGCCAGCTCGAGGTCACACGCCGCGCGCGCCTTGCAGAGCGAGACGATTCGAGCATGAAGCAGCGCACACTCTTCGCGAGACATCGACGACCTCCGACGGACCCCCACCCTTATCCAATCCGCACAACCCCGCAAGCGCCCGTCCGGCATAATTGTGTGTCCGAAACAATGGTCCAATCGTCGTAGCGGCGGTGGGCGATGTGGGCAACGCGTCGCCTGCGGTGCGTCGGCGGCTTGCAGTCCGGGTCGCGGCGACGGGTTGTCCAAGGGGGTGTACGACTGTGTGCGACCCGTCGACCTGGCGGGTGCGTGTCAGGTTGCGGGGTGCAGGGTCGTGCCCAGTCGTGCACGCCCGTCATCGTCCACGGCCGGGCCCGGCACGGCGCCCCCGACCTCCGCCGACCCACGTGGGTCACCGCGCCCTCCGACCCGCGTGGGTCACGCCCGTCCGCCGATGGTCACCGCCACCGCGGGCGGTGGACGATGCCGGGCGTGGACGGGCCTGCACGACCGTGCGCCCAGCT
>CAIUDO010000528.1 GCA_903897935.1 uncultured Pseudomonadota bacterium | reverse complement strand
GACTGGGCGTGATCGGCAGCCGCATGGCAGAGGTGCTCGCCGGGCTCGGGGCGCACGTGCTCGGCGTCGATCCGTACGCCTCGCCGCGAGGTGTGCTCCGGGTGGGCCTCCGCGACGCGCTGCGCGCGTGCGCCGCCGTCACCGTGCACTGCGCGCTCACCCCAACGAGCCGCGGGATGCTCGACGCGGCCACCCTGGACGAGCTGCCGGTGGGCGCGATCGTCGTCAACACCGCGCGCGGTGACGTGCTCGACGTCGACGCCGCGGTCGCCCGGGTCGCGTCGGGGCGCCTGGGTGGCTTGTCGGTCGACGTGTTCCCTGACGAGCCCTGGCCCGCCCTGGCCCGACACGCCGCGATCCCGGGCGTTCGACTGACCCCACACGCGTCCGGCTACACCGAGGATCTCGGGCGCAAGGTAGCGGAGGGGGTGGTCGCGACCGTGGGCGCGTGGGCCACCCAGCGCGCGGTCCCTTACCCGGTGTGACCGGGTTGTTCGTCGTGATCCGGCGGGTCGTCCCCCAGGTGGCGCAGCAGCGTCGCGACGCCCTCGGCGAAGCCCCAGCCGCCCTCCGACGCGGTGATGTAGCCGGGCCAGGCGTCCATCCGCGGCAAGAACCGCTGCACGTTGGCAACGCCGATCGAGAGGTCGAACCTGGCGAACATCGGCTCGTCGTTCGCCGAGTCGCCGAAGTACACGTACCGGCCCCGCTCCTCTTCGAGGTCCTCGCCGAACAGGTCGCGGATGAGGTTCTTGCAACCTTCGTACTTGTCGAACGCGCCGAACCACCCGTTCACGTGGATCGACGACACCTTGCACGTGGCGCCCACCGCGTGGAACGCCTCGACGATCCGGTCGATCGCCGCGTCGGGCAAGCGCGGGACGTCTTCGCAGAAGTCGATGGCGAGGTCGAGGTCCCGGTACGGCTGGTCGGAGGCGAGCGCGGCGCCGGGCACCGCGGCGAGGATCTGTGCCGCCGCCGCGTCGAGCCTGGCCCGGTTGACCCTGCGCTCGTCGGCGCTCTGCGCGAAGCGCCGGATCATGCGCTCGTTCTCGAGCCAGAACCACAAGCCGCCGTTCTCGCCGACGACGCCGTCGACGGGCCACTGGCGGGCGATGAGGTCGACCCACCCGCCCGGTCGCCCGGTGATCGGGATCACCCGCAACCCGGCTGACCGCGCGAGCGCCATCGCGTCGAACGCGGCGGGCACGAGCTTGCCGCGCCAGGTGAGGGTGTCGTCGATGTCGCACAAGATCCCGCGCAGCTCCCGGCAGCGTTCGGGCGGCAGCGCGCCCAGCGGCCGCGGCGGCACGCGGCCGCGGCTCAGGTGTGCGTCCAGGTGTCGCCGGCGCCGAGCAGGCGCGCCAGATCGCCGGTCCCGAGCTTCTGGATCGACGCCTTGGCCTGCGCCACCACGCCGTCTTCGTAGGTAGGCGCGTCGATCTGGTAGAAGACGCCGACCGCGACCGGGAACCCGGCGTTCGGGTCCATCGCGGCGAGCAGCATCGCGAGCGAGCGGTTGTGCTCGTCGTGCACCGCGCAGTCCGCCTCGGTGTACGTGTCGCCGAGCTCGACGACCTCGAGCTTCATGTCGCGCATGACGAGGCCGCGGCGAACCGCGCTGCCCCACACGAGCGGCTGACCGTGCTGGAGGTAGAGCACCCGCTCCTTCTTCGCGACCTTGTCGGTGAACTGCTCGAAGGCGCCATCGTTGAAGATGTTGCAGTTCTGGTAGATCTCGACGAACGAGGTGCCGTGGTGGCGCTGGGCGGCGTGCAGGACGGGCTTGATGTGGTCTGCGAAGACGTCGACCGAGCGGGCCACGAACGTGCCACCGCTCCCGAGCGCCAGCGACAGCGGCTCGAACGGCCGATCCACGGAGCCCATCGGCGAAGACTTGGTCTTCTTGCCCTGCTCCGACGTCGGGCTGTACTGGCCCTTGGTGAGCCCGTAGATCCGGTTGTTGAACATCAGGATGTTCAGGTCGACGTTGCGGCGGAGCAGGTGGATGAAGTGGTTGCCGCCGATCGACAGCGCGTCGCCGTCTCCCGTGGCGACCCACACCGACAGCTCGGGGCGCGAGACCTTGAGGCCCGTCGCGAACGCGGGCGCGCGCCCGTGGATCGTGTGGAAGCCATACGTGGACAGGTAGTACGGGAAGCGCGAGCTACATCCGATGCCGGAGATGACCGCGATGTTCTCGCGCGCGACGCCGATCTCGGCGAGCACGCTCTGCACGTTCGACAGGATCGAGTAGTCGCCGCAGCCGGGGCACCAGCGGACGACCTGATCCGACGTGAAGTCCTTCTTCGTGTACTGGGGAACTGCGGGTGCGGTCACGGGGACCTCTCGAGAGATGTGGGTTGCGCCTTGGTTTCGGCGGTCGATCAGGCGAACAGCGCTTCGATGCGCGCCATGACTTCGTCGGTGCGGAACGGCTGACCTTGGATCTTGTTGTACGGGATCGCGTCGATCAGGTACTCGGCGCGGATCAGCCGGACCAGCTGGCCCAGGTTGATCTCGGGCACCAGCACCTTGTCGTAGCGGCGCAGGATCGTCGCGAGGTCGTTCGGGAGCGGGTTGAGGTGACGCACGTGCACGTGCGCCACCTTACGGCCGTCGGCGCGGCACGCGTCGACCGCGGTGCGGATGACGCCGAACGTAGACCCCCAACCAAGCACGACCACGCCCTCTTCGTCGCCGTAGACCGTGGTGGGCGGCAAGCTGTTCGCGACGCGCTGCACCTTCTCGCGGCGCAGCTTGCACATCAGCTCGTGGTTCTCGGGGTCGTACGAGATGTTCCCGGTGATGTTCTCCTTCTCGAGGCCACCGATGCGGTGCTCCATGCCCGGCGTGCCCGGGACGACCCACGGGCGCGCGAGCGTGTCCTCGTCGCGCGCGTAGGCGCGGAACCCCTCCGGGTCGGTGCGGAAGGTGACCGGGGCGAGGTCGAAGCTCTCGAGGTCGGGCAGCTTCCACGGCTCGGCGCCGTTGGCCACGTACGCGTCGGACAACACGATGACCGGCACCATGTAGGTGGTGGCGATGCGGACCGCCTCGACGGCGATCGCGAAGCAGTCCGACGGGGTGGCCGGCGCGAGCACCGGCACCGGTGCCTCACCGTTACGCCCGTACATCGCCTGCAAGAGGTCGGCCTGCTCGACCTTGGTGGGCATGCCGGTCGACGGGCCCGCCCGCTGGACGTCGATGAGAACGAGCGGGAGCTCGGTCATGACGGCGAGGCCGAGGGCTTCACCCTTGAGGGCGAGGCCGGGCCCCGAGGTGCCGGTGACGCCGATCGCGCCGCCGTACGACGCGCCGATCGCGGCGCAGATGCCCGCGATCTCGTCTTCGGCCTGGAACGTGGTGACGCCGTAGTTCTTGAACGGCGCCAGGTGGTGCAGGATGTCGGACGCGGGCGTGATCGGGTAGGTCCCGTAAAACAACGGCAGACCAAGCTTGTTGGCCGCCGCCACGAGGCCGATCGCCATCGCGTTGTTGCCCATGATGTTGCGGTACCGCCCCGTCGGCAGATCTTCTGCGCGCGGCACCTCGATGCGGTGGTGGAAGAGCTCGGCGGTGTCGGCGTAGCTCCACCCGGCCTGCAGCGCCGCGATGTTCGCCTCTTTGTACGGGCTCTTGAACCGGCTCGCGACCCACGCCTCCGTCGGCTCCATCTGGCGGCTGTACAACCAGTACATCATGCCGAGGGCGAAGAAGTTCTTGCAGCGATCCGCGTCTTTGGCGCCGACCCCGTGCGGAGCGACGGCGCCGCGGGTGAGGTTGCCGATCTGGACCTTGACGACGTGGTAGTCGTCGACCGTGCCGTCGGTGAGCGGATCGGAGGCCAAGCCGGCCTTTTCGAGGTCGCGGCTCGTCCAGCGATCGGTGTTGACCACCACCAACCCGCCGCGCTTGACGGACTTGAGGTTGGTGATGAGGGCCGCGGGGTTCATCGCGACGAGCACGTCGGAGAGGTCGCCCGGCGTGAAGATGTCGTGGCTGGCGAACTGAAGCTGGAAGCCGGAGACGCCCGCGCGGGTGCCGGCCGGGGCGCGGATCTCGGCCGGGTAGTCGGGGAACGTGGCCAGGTCGTTGCCGAACAAGGCAGTGGTCCGCGTGAACTGGTCGCCGACGGTCTGCATGCCGTCGCCGGAGTCGCCAGCGAACCGGATCACGACCTCAGACGCGGTCTCGAGGGTGGACATGGACGCTCCATCATTTGGTCGCGAAGTCGCTCGCGCCAGCCCGCAGGCCCAGGAAGGGCGGCACGCTAACGCGGACGGATCTTGCGGGCGAGTGTTGCGCTGCGTGTGCATCGTTAGGGGGCGGTATGCCCGAACGGCTGCCGAAGATCACCCTGTCGTCGCCGCGCCCGAGCGAGGCGGGCACCCGGCGTTCCCGGCGGGCGTCGTGCGCATCGGCGGCGTCGTTCGTCGCGGCGGCGCTCCTCGTGGGCGGTGGAGGATCGGCGCGCGCGGGTGAGATGGGCTGGCGTCGCGAGCCGCTGCCGGCGCTCGCGGTCGAACGACCTCCCCTGATGCCGTACGGGTGGAGCTCGGTCGCGGTGGAGGGCCGGGTCGGCGGATCCGGGCCGAGCGCCACGACGACGGTGCGTCACGGGTGGGTGCCTGGAGTCGAGCTGTGGGGCGCGCTCGGTGGAGGTCCCGGCGGTTCGGCGATGTCGTGGGATGACCCGTGCTTCGGTGCGCGCGTCGGCGCGTCGGCGGAGCCGCCGCTGCGGGCGGGCTGGCTCGGGTTGGCCGTCACCACCCCGACGGGCGGCGCGTCGGATCGTTCGTCGGGCGCCGCGTTCGTCACCCCGGAGGCGGGCGCAGCGTGGGTCGTGGGGTCGACGCGGCTCGACGCCGTCGTCGTCGGGGCGTGGGCGCCGATCCCGCGGGGCGCAGGCGCGATCGTCGCGGACCAAGGCCTGGTTTCGACCGCGTCGATGCGTGTCAACGGCGGGCCGATCGTGCCGCGCGCGGCCGTGGTCGTCGCTGTTGTTCCCGAGCCCGGCGCGACCGCGGTGCGCTGGGAGTACGACGCAGGCGCGCTCCTCGACCTGTCGAGGGGGCTCGGGTTGGCGATCGAGGCCCGCGGGTTCGTCGCGGGCGCCCCGCTGGACGCCGTCGGCCCGTGGAGGGCGTCCCGTCGCCAGGTCGCGACACGAATCGAGGTCCGATGGTGATCCTCGCGTACGCGCTGGCCGCGCGCGCGGCCGACGTGACGGTCGTCGTCGGCCGGGTCGAGGGCCACGGCCCCGAGGACCTCACGCGCGAAGTGGCGTTGGCGGCGGCGACCCTCAACGCGACGCTCCGTGAGCTTCACCCTGGTGCTTCGGCGACCGTCACTGTTTGGCGGTGCGACGTTCTCGCGGCGCGGGTCGATCCGGCGCGGCGCCGCGTGGAGGTGTGCCTGGGTGCCGGGGATCCAGAAGGGTCCTCGACCATGGAGGGGCTCATCGTCGCCGCCGCTACGCGCCTCGCCCGAGACCCGCGCGCGCCGGCGGATCCGCCGATGCGCGCGGGCCGAGACGGCGGGTACGCGGCGCGAGTGTCCGTCGACGACGACCCTCACTCCGGGGCAGGGCGCGTCGACGAGCTCTTCACCGCGGACGAGGTGCGCGCGCTGCGGTGGGACGGCGAGCAGCTCGTCGCGCGGGTGGTGGACCGCGGCGTCGTCGCTGACGTCACGTGGCCTGGTGGTGCGCCGATCTGGTCGCTGGAGCCCGACCCGCCCGTCGCGGCGAGGCCGTACGCAGCGCCCCTCGGGTGGGCCGCCGCGCCTTCGATGCGGTTGGGCGACGTCGCGCGCTCGTTCGTCGCGGTGGTCGCCGAAGCGACCGACCCGCTCGGCCACCGGGGACTGGTCGCCGACGTGGGCCTCGGCGCGCGATCCTGGGCCTGGCTCGAGGCCGAGCGGCGCGCGGGTGCCTCGGTTGTGCTTCAGGCCGGGCACCGGGTCACCGACGCGGCATCGGCGGACACGGATCTGGTGGTGACGGCCGGATCCACCGGGAGGATCTGGGCGCGCGGAGGGCTTGGTGCGACCGTGCCGTGGCGCTTCGACACGACGTCCCACACGGGCCCCGCGGTCGGATCCACGTGGGCTGCCGCCGGATGGACGACGTCGATGGTGCGGCTGTCGGCGCTCGCGGGCGCGTCGCTCGCCTCGTCGGAGCTGGCCCCGTGGACGCGCGGCGCGGCGGAGGTCGATGCGGCACTCGGTCCGTTGGGAGCCGAGATCCTCATCGACGGCTGGTGGGCCGCGCCCAACGCGCCGGAGGCGATCCTGCCGCTCGTCGGGCCCGCGCCGAAAGCGGAGGTTCACGCCGCCACGATGCGCACGATCGCGCGTTCGTCCGTGCTGCCGGATCTGGTCGCGCAGGAGGGGCTCGGCGGCGCCGGCGTCGCGCGGGTCGGGTGGCCTCCAGCGGTCGGATCCGTCACCCCGCGTGCCGCCCTCGGCGTCGAGGCGCTCGTCGGAGCGGATCCGGTAGTGGCGCCGTCGACGACGATCGGCGTCGCAGGCAGGTTTGGTGAGGTTTCGCTCGAGGCGGCAATCGCGGCGCCCGTCGGCGACCAGACGTCCTGGGGCGCGCCCGTGCTCTGGCTCGGCTGGTCGACCGGCGACGGGTGGGGAACGGTCCAACCATGACAAGTCGACGACTTGTCGCGAAATGTCACCGAGTCGTGCCAGTCGGGAGAGGGGCGCGATAACTGGCGCCGCCCGCTGCGGTCATCGACCGAAAGCGGCGGCGGCGAAAGCCACCTGGCGACAACGCCAACCAAAACGCGCCGGCAGCGAGTCGGTGCGGGCCAAACTCGTAAACACGAGCGCGGCGGCTCTTTGAAATGTGGATAACAGTTGGTCGTGTTCGTGTCGGAAGATGCGAACAGATAGTGCAGCCAAATAGAGCAAAGTGATTAAACTGGAGAGTTTGATCCTGGCTCAGAGCGAACGCTTGCGGCGGGCTTAACACATGCAAGTCGAGCGCCAGGTTTCGGCCTGGAGCGGCGGACGGGTGAGTAACGCGTGGGTACCTACCTTCTGATGGGGGATAACTAGGGGAAACCTTAGCTAATACCGCATATGGCCTTCGGGTCAAAGGCTTCGGCCGTCAGGAGACGGGCCCGCGTCCCATTATTTAATCCTAGTTGGTGGGGTAATGGCCTACCAAGGGTACGATGGGTAGCTGGTCTGAGAGGACGATCAGCCACACTGGGACTGAGACACGGCCCAGACTCCTACGGGAGGCAGCAGTGGGGAATATTGCGCAATGGGCGAAAGCCTGACGCAGCCACGCCGCGTGAGTGATTAAGGCCTTCGGGTCGTAAAGCTCTGTCGGGAGGGAAGAAGAAATGACGGTACCTCCCAAGAAAGCACCGGCTAACCTCGTGCCAGCAGCCGCGGTAATACGAGGGGTGCAAGCGTTGCTCGGATTTACTGGGCGTAAAGCGTACGCAGGCGGACCGTTAGGTCGGGTGTGAAAGCCCGGGGCTCAACCCCGGAAATGCACTCGAAACCGGCAGTCTTGAGTACGGGAGAGGAGAGCGGAATTCCTGGTGTAGAGGTGAAATTCGTAGATATCAGGAGGAACATCTGCGGCGAAAGCGGCTCTCTGGCCCGATACTGACGCTCATGTACGAAAGCGTGGGGAGCAAACAGGATTAGATACCCTGGTAGTCCACGCCGTAAACGATGAGTGCTAGCTGCTGGAAGGTTTCCTTTCGGTGGCGTAGCTAACGCGATAAGTGTTCCGCCTGGGAAGTACGGTCGCAAGACTAAAACTCAAAGGAATTGACGGGGGCCCGCACAAGCGGTGGATCATGTGGTTTAATTCGAAGCAACGCGAAGAACCTTACCTGGGTTTGACATCCTCGGACCGTCACAGAGATGTGATTTTCGT
>CAIUDO010000527.1 GCA_903897935.1 uncultured Pseudomonadota bacterium | reverse complement strand
GGCACGCGCCGCGTCGCGCGCCTGCCGGGCGACCCCTACCACTTCATGACCCGGGTCACGAAGATCGACGGGCCGATCGGGGTGTGTAAGCCGGGCGCCAAGATCGCACTCGAGTACGACATCCCGCCGGAAGCATGGTACTTCGAAGAAAATGGCTTCCCGACGATGCCGTGGTGCGTGCTGCTGGAGGCCATCCTTCAGCCGTGCGGCTGGCTCGCGTCGTTCGTGGGCAGCGCCCGCACGACCGACCGCGACCTCTCGTTCCGCAACCTGGACGGCAAGGGGCGCTGGCTCGTCGAGGTCCTCCCGACGGCCGGCACGCTGCGCACCGAGGTGACGATCACGAAGGTGTCGTCGTCGGCGGGCATGATCATCCAGCAGTTCGAGCTCGTCGCCTACCTCGGTGCTACGCCCGTCTTCGAGCTGGAGACGGTGTTCGGATTCTTCCCGAAGGAGGCGCTCGCGACCCAGATCGGGCTGCCCCCGAGCGAGGACGAGCGGCGCGCGCTTACCGCTCCTTCCACGTTCTTCGCGGACCTGACCCGCCGCGGCGAGGCTGCCGACCACCCGTTCTTCAGCGGCACGGCGCACCTGCCGACGGGCATGTTGTGCATGATGGACCGCATCACCGGCTGGTGGCCCGATGGCGGCAAGGCCGGCCTCGGGCGGATGCGCGGAGAGAAGGACGTCGTCCCGGGAGAGTGGTTCTTCAAGGCCCACTTCTATCAGGATCCCGTGCAGCCTGGCTCGCTCGGGCTCGAGGCGGTGGTCCAGCTCGCCCAGGCGCACCTGATCGTGAGCAAGCTCGTCGACAAGGTGCCGGGCGGGCGGTTCGAGCCGCTCGCGATCGGGGAGGCGGTCGAGTGGCGCTACCGCGGCCAGGTCGTGCCGACGAACCACCTGATCCGCTCCGAGGTCGAGGTGCTCGAGGTCACCGTCGACGCGCGCGGCCTGCTGGCGGTGTTCGAGGGCTGGTTGTGGGTCGACGAGCGGCGCATCTACCAGGCCAAGCGGTTCGCGGTTCGCGTGGTCCCCGGCGGCGACGTCCCGGCCGGGCTGGTGATCGACCCCGCGAACGACCGTTGGATCCATGATCATGCGCCGACGTGGACGGTCCCGTCATTGCCGATGATGTCGGTCGTCGACCGGCTGGCGGGGGCGGCGCTCCGCGACCGGACCGGGCGTGTGGTCACGGCGATCGAGGGGGTGTCGCTCAAGCGCTGGATCACGGTCGAGCGTCCGATCCGCGTCGAGGCCCGCGCGGTCGCGGCGCCCGGTCGCCGGCGCGAGGTCGCGCTGCGCGTCGACGGGGCCCTGGTCGCTTCCGGCGTGGTCGAGGTCGGCGTGGAGTGGCCGGCGCCCCCGATGCCGTGGGTGCTGCCCGCCGACGGGCTGGTCGAGCAGCCGAACCCCTACGAAGAAGGGCGGTTGTTCCACGGACCTGCGTTCCAGATGCTCGAGCGCTGGTGGCTCGGTGGGGGCTACGCGCGCGGGCTGCTGCGCGCCGAGCGCGACGGCGTGCCGCGCGGCACGCTGGGCCAGGGCCTGCTCGACGCGATCACCCACGTGATCCCGCACGACGACCTGGGGCGCCTCGTACCTGGGGTGTCGGCCGACAAGGCGGCGTACCCGAGCACGGTCACCTGGCTCCGCCTGTATGGCCCGCTGCCGATGGCCGGCGCGCTCGAGGTGGTCGCGCGGCCCGCGCCCGGCGTCCCGGTCGCGGCGGACGCTCGGTTCGTCACCATCGACGTGCAGGTGCGGCGCCCCGGCGCCCGCGACCGCGTGCTCGCCGAGCTGCGCCTCGTCGAGGTCCTGATGCCGAAGGGCACGATCGGCGCGTTGCCACCTTCGGATCGCGCGCGCTTCTTGCGTGATCGCGAGCTCGTGGCGGGGGCGGGCCTCGGCGCGCGCGTCGGCGATGCCGTCGTGGTGCAGGCCGGCGACGTCTTGCGCTCCGACTGGTTGCCCGGCACCGTCCGGGCCGCGTGGCGGGTCGACGGCGCGGACGTCGCCGCCGAGGTCGCCGCGAAAGAGGCGGTCGGCGCGCGGGTCGGCGCGCACCCGGGGCGGGTGCGGCTGGTCTCCGATCCATCAGGTGGGGTCGTCGACGCGGAGCCGCTCGTGCGGGTGCCCGTCGCCGTGACCCGCGCGGGCGCGGCGTACACCGCGACGTCCGAGGGCCCTGCTACGCTGGACCTGCGCCCGGTGACCGCGTTCTGGGACCGCTGGTTCGCGCTCGGGCGGTGGCCCGTGGAGGACCTCTACTACGGCCTCGCCGAGCGCTTCGTGCGCACGGTGCGGCTCGCGGATCCGGACGGCATCGCGGGTGTTCGTGGTCGTTCCGTGCTCTTCCTCGGGAACCACCAGACCGGCCTCGAGTCGCTGATGTTGTCGATCCTCGCTTCGGCGCTGCTCGACACCCCGACGGTCACCCTCGCGAAGGCCGAGCACCGCACCTCGTGGCTCGGCACCCTCATCCAGCTCTGCCTCGCGTACCCGGGCGCCCGTGACCCTCGGGTGATCACGTACTTCGAGCGTGAGGACAAGGCGTCGTTGGTCGGCATCCTGGCCGAGCTCGCGCAAGACGCCGCGGTCGGGCGGTCCGTGATGGTCCACGTCGAGGGCACCCGGGCGCTGACCGCGCGGCACCGCGTCGAGAAGATGAGCTCGGCGTTCCTCGACCTGGCGGTGCGCATGAACATGCCGGTCGTCCCGGTGTGGTTCGCCGGCGGGCTGCCGGTCGAGCCGCTCGCGGCCCGCAGCGAGTTCCCGGTCGGACTCGGCCGGCAGGACGTGCTGCTCGGGGCGCCGATCCTGCCGGCGACGCTGGCGGCGATGCCGTACAAAGAGCGTAAGGAGCTCGTGATCGCGTCGATCAACGCGCTCGGGGATCCGGACCACGAGGAGCCGCACGCGCCCGATCCGGACCTGATCGCGCGCGTCGAGCGCCGCGCGGCAGCGACCGGGGCGACCTTCGACGACGCGGTGCTGCTGGAGGTCCTGTGCGACCGCGCCCCCGGCAGCGACGGCGCGGCGCGGGTGGTCGGCGGGGCACACGAGGGGCGCCTCGTGTTGGGGGACAGCCCGGAGGACCGCTGGCTCGGTCGACTGGCGCGGCGCCTGTACGGGCCGCGCGGGCCGGAGGTCACGGGGGGTTGACCGCCGGGTCACCTTGACGGGTGGTCATCAGACGGACACATGGGGAGCTCTGGGGGTGGCTTTTGCGCCGCTTGTTCGTAGTGGTCGTGGGGCTCGTCAGCCTCGCCGCGTGCTCGGACTACAACCTGTACCGGTCGGATGGCCTCGACGTGTTCTACCAGAACCCGGTCGAGGAGGTCGACATCCTGCTGGTCGTCGACAATTCATGTTCGATGCAGCCTTACCAGCAGGAGTTCGGCCGAAACTTCGACGCGTTCATCGACTGGTTCATCGACGCCGACGTGGACTACCACATCGCCGTCATCACGACGGACCCCGAGATCGCTACGGCGGGTGAGTTCATCGCGCCGGTCATCACCCCGGAGACCCGCAACGCGTCCGAGGTGTTCAACTCCGCGGTGAACGTCGGGACCACCGGCTCGGGGGCGGAGATGGGCCTCGAGACGGCGCGGCTCGCGTTGTCCGCCCAGTACCTGCAGACCAAGAACAAGGGCTTCCTCCGCGATGAAGCCGAGCTCTCCATCATCTTCACGAGCGACGAAGAGGACGGCTCACCCGAGCCCGTCAACTCCTACATCAACACGTTCTTCGGTGTGAAGGGCCAGCGCAGCCGCGATGTGTTCAACGCGAGCGCGTTGACCGTCACCAACGAGCGCATGTGCACCGACGCGCAGGCGGCCGCGAGCAGCCCCGGCACGCGGTACGTCGACGTGGCCAAGCAGACCGGGGGCGTCATCGGCGACCTGTGCTCCGACGACTACGCGGCGATCGTCACCGAGCTGTCGCTCAACGCGAGCCGCATGCGGGACACGTTCTACCTCTCGCAGCTCCCCGATCCGGCGTCGATCGAGGTCGGCATCGACGATGAATTGATCCCATGTGACGCCGGAGTCTGGTCGTACGTCATGCTTGAGGAAGGCGCGGGAGAGGTGCCCGCGATCGTGTTCGAGACGGCGTC
This sequence comes from uncultured Pseudomonadota bacterium, assembly GCA_903897935.1. Classification (GTDB taxonomy): domain Bacteria; phylum Myxococcota_A; class UBA796; order UBA796; genus CAIUDO01. The sequence continues at coordinate 3,418 of CAIUDO010000527.1, read as the reverse complement.
GTTGCCTCCGATCGACTCGCGGGTCGAGGTCAGCTACGACTTCGGATCCGGCGACGCGAGCGCGTTCTGCCCCGGCTCGGGTGACGGAGGCGGCCGGTGATCGTCGCTCTTTGGATCGCCGCGGGCTGCTCCACCGCCGCGCCCGAGTGTATCGACGCGGGGGATTGTCGCACCGGAGAGGCGTGTATCGCGGGCACGTGCCAGCAGGTCGGGTGCTTGACCTCCGCCGATTGTGACGTGCGGCAGTACTGCGAGGTCGGGCTGCAGGTGTGCCTCGACGGCTGCCGGGTCGACGATGACTGTCTGGCCGGCGAGACCTGCGACCCGCGTGAGCGCCGCTGTGAGGTCTACGGGTGCAGGGACACCCAGCTCGACTGCTACTACAACGAGGTCTGCGATCCCGCGACGGGCTGGTGTGAGGCTTCGGACGAGGCGCACTGCAAGCCATGCAACAACGACAACGTCTGCGGCAACGGCGCGTGCTTCGACTTCGGCAAGCCCGAGACCTACTGCCTCGTCGCCTGCAACCCCAACCAGCCGGATGTGTGCCCACGCGGCTACGAATGCGTCGACGCCACCGGCGCGAACGACTTCTACTGCCTCGGCTGGTGCCCGCTGTACGACGAGTTCGGGTACTTGCCCTGGTGAGCTGAGAGGAGGGGCGCCATGGCCACCCCCGTGCGAGACGAGGGCGCGCCGGCCGCCGCCCGTCGGTGGCTCTGGTTGTACCGGCCACCCGCCCCGTCGGTGCGCGCCCAGTCGATCCAAGTGGTGCACATGGCGCACGCGATGGCGTGCCGCGGGCACCACGTCACGGTGGCGGTCGATCCGCCGCGGGGCGCGCCGGCGCCGTCTCCGGCGGTCGTGCTGGCGGCGTATGGGCTCGAGCCGATCGACGGTCTGGACCTCGTCGTGCTGCCGTCCCACCCGACCCTCGGATCGCTGGCGTGGCGCGCGCTCGTCGCGCGGTGGATCGCGCAGGACGACGGCACGGGCGTGATCTACGCGCGGCGTAAGCGCTACGCGCGCGACGTGCTCCGGTGGGCGGGCGCCCGGGTGCGGCTCGTGCTCGAGGTGCACGAGGTCGACTCCCAGCAGGACCGGGAGCGCGGGGCGGACCCGGCGGCCAACTTCGCCCTCGAGCGCGAGGTGCTCGCCGGCGCGAAGGGGGTGGTGGCCAACTGCCCAGGCACCCTGGCGCTGCTGCGCGCCACCCACGATCATGTTCCTCCCGCGATCGCGTCGCACAACGGCACACACGCTGGGCGGGTGCGGTCGCCGGTCGGGCCGGGCGAGGGGGTGGGGTACGTCGGCAGCGTGCGTGCGTACAAGGGCCTCGACGTGCTCGCCGACGCCGCCAGGCGGCTCGACGCCACGGTCACGCTGGTCGGCGCGAAGGGGCAGCCGGCGGCCGAGGCGCTGGTCGCGCGGTCGGGGGGCCGCGTCGTGCTGGAGGACGCGCTGCCGCACCACGCGGTCCCGGATCGGCTCGCACGGTTTCGCGCGCTCGTCTTGCCGCTCTCTCCAGGCTTGTTCGGCGAGTCGCTGACGTCGCCGCTCAAGCTGTGGGACTACCTCGCGAGCGGGGTACCCATCGTCGGCGCGGACCTCCCGACGCTCCGCGACGCCGCCCCCGGCGCGTACGTGCCGTACATCCCCGACGACGCCGCGTCGCTGGAGCGCGCGCTGCGCCTCGTGATGACCGACGAGCCGACCCGCGCGGCGGTGCTCGCCGCCCGCCGCGTGCGCACCTGGGCCACCCGCGCCGCCGAGGTGGAGCGGTTCGTCGCGTCGGTGCTCCCATGAAGATCGCCTACATCTTGCGGTACTTCCCGACGCTCTCGGAGACGTTCGTATACCGCGAGATCGACGGCTTGCTCGCGCGCGGTCACGAGGTCGTCGCGGTGGCGATGGGCACGCGCGCGGACGGCGCCCTGCAAGACGAGCTGCCGCGGGTGCCGGTGATCCGGCCCCCCCGCGGGGTCGGCGCGCTCCGGCTGGTCGGTCCGATGGTGCGTGCGCGCGGCCCCGCGTGGGAGGCGCTGCGGCGGTGGGCGCGCCCGAAGGACGTCGCACGCGCGGCTTGGGTGTTCGAAAACTTGAAAGGAACGAATATATCGCGCGTGCACGTCCACTTCGCCGGTGAGGCCGCGGAGTGGGGGCTGGCGATCGCGGCCGCGCTCGGCGTGCCGCTCTCGGTCACGGTGCACGCGGTCGACTTGTTCAAGCCGCGGCCGTCGTTCGCGACGATCGCGGAGGCGGCCCGGCCGCTCGTCACGATATCGACGGCCAACCAGCAGGAGATCCTGCGCGCGTGTGGCGTCGCGTCGACGTTGGTGCGGTGCGGGGTCGTGCCCGCGCGGTATGCAGGCGCCGAGACACCAGGAGGCGAGCGGGTGACGGTGCTGGCGATCGGTCGCTGGGTGCCCAAGAAGGGCTTCGACCTGCTCGTCGACGCGATGCGGGGGCGTCCGGGCGCGCGGCTGCGCCTGGTCTCGGACCCGCCCCCCGGCGCGGTCGGACCGGACGTCGAGGTAGGCGCGTTGCCGCCGAGCGCGATCCCGGGCGCGCTCCGTCAGGCCCACCTGTTCGCGTTGCCGTGCCGGGTCGCTCCAGACGGCGACCGCGACGGCATCCCGGTGGTGCTGATGGAGGCGATGGCGGCAGGGCTCCCGGTGATCGCCGGGGACGTCGGGGGGGTGCGCGAGCTCGTCGACGACGAGGTCGGGTGGCTGATCCCGCCGGGTGATCGCGCCGCCCTGGACGCTGCATTGACGGAGGCGCTGGCCGATCCCGCGGCGCGGGCGCGTAAGGGTGCCGCGGGGCGCGCGCGCGTCGTGGCGCGCGGGTTCACGGTCGATCAGCAAGTCGACGGGCTGCTCGCGGCGTGGGCGTCGTCATGATCGAGGCGTTGCGGGCGTGGTTGGACGTCATGGCGCGCACGGGTGACCGGGTCGCCGCGTGTCGCGCCGCGGCGGCTGTGCACGGCAAGGAGCCGCGGCGGGTGGTCGCTTACGCGGGGGCGCTGGCGGCGGCCAAGGTGTCGCGCGCGGAGGTCGACGTCGCGTTGACGGGGTCGGGCGTGGTCGTCGCGCTCGGTCACCCGGCGGCGGCCATCGTGGTCCCGCGTGGGGCGCCGTTCCCCGCGCCGTCGCGCGCCAGCCCGGTGCCGCTGGAGGTCGCGCGGCGCGTCGTCGCGGCGACGATCCAGGCGGCGACCCCACCGCGGGAGCGGGCGGCCGACCTGGCGTGTGGCGCAGGCGTGTTCCTGGTGGCGCTCGACGAAGCCGGGGTTCGGCACCTGTACGGTGTCGAGCCCGACCCCGCCGCCCGCGCGGTCGCCGCCGTCGCTGTGCGCCGCGCCACCCTGGTGGATCGCCTCCGTGCGGCGCACGGGCCGTTCGATCTCGTGGTGGGT
>CAIUDO010000526.1 GCA_903897935.1 uncultured Pseudomonadota bacterium | reverse complement strand
GGGAGGGGGGAGGGGGCGGGGAGGAAACGTGGGGAAGGATAGTCATTATCGCTTGGCGGCTCGCGTTGGTCAAGGCGCGGGGCGCCGGGCGCGCGCCAGGATAGTCGGGGTCATGGCGGACACCTACGCGTACGACCGGCCGATCCCGGGCCGGTACCTCGATCCGGTCGATCTCGTTTGGCTCGCGACGGCGAAGCGGCTCGGCCTGACGGTGCGGCGCGCGCCGGAGGTCTACGCCTGCACCGACGGCAAGGGCACGTTGACGATGAGCGTGCGCAGCGAGCTCGATCCGGACGACTCCGTCGCGCAGATGGTCTTCCACGAGGTGTGCCACTGGCTCGTGAACGGCCGCGAGACGTTCCACGAGCAAGATTGGGGCTTTCCGCTCGACTGGGACGAAGACTGGCGCGAGCTGGCTTGCCAGCGGGTCCAATGCGCGCTCGCGGATTCGCATGGTCTTCGCAGGTTGTTGGCGTCTACCGGAAGCTATCGCCCGTACTACGACCGCCTCGGCGACCCGATGGCGCCGCTCGACGACAGCGAGGCCGAGCAGCGCATCGTCGCGGCGGCGCGCGTGGCGGTCGCGCGCGCGGGGGAGGCGCCGTGGGTGGGCGTGCTCGACGCCGCGCTCGTCGCGACCGGCGCGATCGCGCACCTCGTCACGCCGTTCCTCGGCGCGTACGCCACCGATCTCGCGGGCGATGACCTGCCGAGTATCTGGGCTCCGCACGCCGCGCCGTGACCGGCTGATTGTGGATCCGTCGCCGCGCCCTTGCGCGCGTCCGCGCCCCGTGCTTGCATCCGCTCACGCGGTCGTCCCCGGCCCGCTCACGGAGGCCACGTGGTGGTCTTGCTCGCGCTCGCCGCGCGTTCGTTCGCGCAGGAGCTCCCGGACATCAACGCCCAGAACTTTCGGCCCACGGTCGACGGTCAGCGCACGTTGTGGACGGACGACACGTGGATCGGCTCGACGGACAACCCGGGCACCGCGCGCGCCATCGTGCACTACACCGGCAGCCCGCTGGTGTACCGGTATACCAACGGTGAACAAGTCCGCCTGCTCGGCGACGCGCTCGAGATGGACTTGATGGGCGGGTTCTCGCTCGCCGACCGGGTGCGCGTGGGCGCCATCGTTCCGGTGTTCTTGGTGGCGACCGGTGAGCTCGGCGGCGGCGCTGGCCTCGGCGACCTCGGCCTCGACGCGAAGGTGGTGGCGCTCCACCGCGCGGACGCGCCGGTCGGGCTCGGCCTCGCGGCGCGGCTGAGCGCGCCCACGGCGACGACGCTGGCGCCGGTGGGCGCTCCGGGCCTCGGCTGGGAGGTCAGCGCGGTGGTCGATCGCGAGATCGGCCCCGTCTTGTTGGCGTCGAACCTCGGGTTTCGGGGCACGCCGCGCTCGGACCTCGAGAACATCACCTGGAACGACCAGTTCATGTTCCGCCTCGGCGGCGGGTACGCGATCACCGAGGGGGCGGGCGCGGCGCTCGAGCTCAACGGCTTGTTGAACTTCGCGGCGCCCCTCGGCAACGCCGCGAGCGCGCCGCTCGAGTGGATGGCGAGCGGGTACGGGCGGGTCGCCGACGACTTCGTGCTGCGCGGTGGGCTCGGCACCGGGCTCACGCGCGGCATCGGGTCGCCTGACGTGCGGCTGCTCGTCTCGATGGCGTTCGAGCCGGGCGGCGTGAAGGACTCGGACGGCGATCTGATCGTCGACAAGCTCGACGAGTGCCCGCTCGACGCCGAAGACGCCGACGCCTTCGCGGACGAAGACGGCTGCCCGGAGCTAGACAACGACCTCGACGGCGTCGCGGACGCGGTGGACCGCTGCCCGGTTGTCGCCGAAGACCTCGACACCTGGAAAGACGAGGATGGCTGCCCCGACCCGACCACGATGGTCACCTTCAGGGTCGTCGACGGCGCGGGCGCCCCGATCAGCCTCGCGAAGGTGGTCATCACCGGGCCCGACGGCGCGCGGCAGGCGGGCGGCCCCGAGCAGAAGAAGGAGCTCGATCCTGGCACGTACACGCTGGCTGCCATCGCGAACGGCTTCGCGCCCATCGAGGGGGTGGCCGTGCGGGTGGTCGACGGCAAGCCGCAGCTCTTCGAGCAGATGATGACGCCCGTCCAGACGAGCGTGGTGGTGAGCCGCGACAAGATCGAGCTCAAGGACTCGATCTACTTCGAGACGGGCAAGGCGGTCATCAAGGCCGAGTCGAACCCGCTGCTCGACGAGGTCGTGGCGACGCTGAAGGCGTACCCGGAGATCGCGAAGCTGCGGATCGAGGGGCACACCGACAGCCGCGGCTCGGCGTCGACGAACCAGAAGCTCTCGGAGGCCCGCGCGGCGGCGGTCTTGACGTACCTGGTCGAGCACGGGGTGTCGGCGGATCGGATGTCGAGCGCCGGGTTCGGTGAGTCGAAGCCGATCGATCCGCGCGAGGTCGCCGAGGCGTGGGACAAGAACCGGCGGGTCGACTTCTTCGTCGAGGTCTGGCAGGACCAGCCCTGATAGCGATGCCGCTCACTTAGGGTGATTGCAGCGAGCGGCCGTCAGCTTTCAGCCGTCAGCCGTCAGCTTCCGATGAAGCGCCGTGAGCCACTTCTTCACCTCGACGACCCTGCGTGAAGGTCCTCGGGCACCTTCTGCCACACTGCCGACCCCTGAAGGCCCGCACGTCGCCTCCCGGCGGAGCTGAAGGCTGATGCCTGATTGCTGATTGCTCCGGTAGGAGCCTGCCTGGCGGCGCCGCTACTGCTCGATGTCGGTCAGGCTCTGGGTCTCTTCGCCTTCGTCTGCCCCGAGGGACGCCTGCGGCGCCCCCATCGCCTTGCAGATCGACAGCAGCACCCGGGTGGCGTTCTCGCCCGTCGCCGAGTGGTAGTGGTACCCCGTCTTGATGGAGCCACACGCGCCGCCCGCGAGCACGATCGGCAGATCGTCGATCGCGTGCGTTTGGCCCAGGCTGACCTCGGAGCATCCCATCACCAAGCACGCGTCCAGGAGTGTGCCTTCGCCCTCCTGGACCGCGTCGAGCGCGCGCAGCAGGTGCCCGAGCTCCTCGACGCACTGCTTTGTGATGGACGCGACCTCGGGCTGATCGCCGGGCTCGTCGTGGGTGAGGGTGTGGTGTGGGCCGGACGCGCCCGGGAACAACACCTCCGACACCGGATCCGTCAACACGTGGCTCACCACGCGGGTCTGGTCGCACGCGAGCGCCATCGCGATCATCTGCGCCATCACGCGGCTGCGCTCCGCGATCTGCGGGCGCCCGTCGATGTCCGGATACGAGCCCAGCGGCTCGCCCGGGCGCGAGCACGCCGCGAGATCCGGAGGGTCCTCCTGCAGCTTCGCGAGCCGCGTCTCGAGCTCCCGCACGCCGTCGAGGTGCTGCTCGATGCGGATCTTGTCGGCGGCGCCGACCTTGCTCTGCAACACCAGCAGGTCGTCCAGCACGCCATCCAACACAGACTGCCGCAGCCCGAGCGTGGGGTCGATGATCGGCTCGTCTCCTGGCTCGACGAAGGTCGGGCCGAACAGGCGATCGAAGAAGGCGTGCGGGTCCGTCTCGGGCGGGTTGACGCTGTTCGGGCCGTTGTAGGAGACGCCGACCACGTCGGTCGCGGCGGTCTGCAACGAGCGGTACAGCGTGCTGCCGCCGATCTCCTGCGCGAGGATCTGGTCGATCGTGGGGCCGCCGAGCGTGTTGTCGGTGCCGACCGCCTGGGTGCGCCGCGCCGACAGCACGCCCGCGAGCCCGGACGTGTGCGGCAGCTCGTTGGGGATCTTGACCGCGAGGCCGCTCACGACGGTGAGCTTGTGGATGAGGTCGTCGAGCGGGGACAGGGTCTCGCTGAGCGTGAAGTCTTCGCCTTCGCCGATCGGCGTCCACAGATCCGGGCGGTTTCCGTTGCCCCAGAAGAACAAGACGAACCGGCGCGCGACGGCGTCGTCGTTGGCGCGGGCGACCCGGGGCAGCATGGCCTCGAGCAGCGGCAACCCGATGGTGACCGCGCTCCCGCCGAGCACGCCCTTGAGGATGGTCCGGCGGGACAGGGGGTCGCGCACGCCGGGCGCGGCGAGCAGGCGCGACCGCGCAGCGCGGGTCGACGCGGGGCGGAGGTACGGGCGACGCCAAGGGAAGAACGGCATGCTCACTCCACCGCGCCGGCGGCGCGGAAGCCCGGCGACGTGGCGATCGCTTCGAGCAGGGCCAAGAAGCGGTGCCCCGACGCCGCGAACGACCGGTTGTGCCACTCGAGCAGGTCACCCTCGCCGCCCGATACCAGCCGGCCACCCGCGTACGCGTACGTGGTCTCGACGAGGCAGGGGGCCAGGCTCGGGTGGTCGTGCACCGCTTGCGCGAGCTCCCAACCGTTCGCGAACGGCACCCCGTCGAGCTCGCCGCTCGGGTCGATCGGGTAGCCGTTCTCTTCGACCCGCCACGAGCCGAGGCCGTCGAAGTTCTCGAGGCCGAGGCCGATCGGGTCGGTGATCTCGTGGCAGGTGGCGCACGTCGGGTCTTCGAGGTGCTGCGCGACCCGATCGCGCATGGTGGGGGTGTCCTCGGAAGCCTGCGGGATCGAGGTGTTCTCGTTCGCCGGGGGAGGGGGGATCGACTGACACAGCAGCACATCGCGCACGAACAAGCCGCGCCGCGTCACGCTCGTAGACGTAGCGTGCGACTGCAACGCCAAGAAGCCGGTGGTGCCGAGCAAGCCGCGCCGGTGCCCGTCGAGGGGCAGCCAGGCCTCGGCGAAGCCTTCGGCCGCGGGCGCCGGCACGTCGTAGAGCTGAGCGAGCTTGCGGTCGATGAACGTGCGGTGGGTGGTGAGGATGGAGCGCCAATCCCCATCCTCTTCGAACACGAGGTGCTCGAGCCCGAGCAGGATCTCCTCGCGCGCCGACGCCCCGACCTCGTCGGACATCGCGACGTAGATCAACGGGTCCTTGGTGAGCGTGTCGAGCCCGTGCAGGGTGAACATCTCGGAGAAGAACGCCCGCACCCCGCCCCGAGTGCGCTCGTCCGCCAACATCCGCGCGACTTCGTCGGCGAGCCCTTGATCGTCGGTGAGGCGGCCGGCGGCGGCGGCGTCGAGCAGGGCGTCGTCCGGGAGGGTGTCCCACAAGAAGAAGGACAGCCGGGACGCCATCTCGAAGTCGGTGTAGCGACGGGAGCCCGGGCGGTCGGGGTCGTCTTCGCCGAGCTCGACCCGGTACAAGAAGTTCGGGGACTGCAAGACCGCGGCGATCGCGTACCCGAGGCCCTGGTAGAAGTCGCCGGTGACG
>CAIUDO010000525.1 GCA_903897935.1 uncultured Pseudomonadota bacterium | reverse complement strand
GTCTGCTGCTCGCCCTCTCGGACGATCGCGCCCAGGCTGAACCCGCCGTCGCCGATCAGGTTCGGGACGTAGCAGCAGCCGTCGCGCAGGCGGATCGAGAACCCGACGCGCATCGGCGCGCCCGCGCGCGCGTCGAGGAAGCGGAACGTCGCGGCGAGGTCGACGTCGTCGTAGATCCCGTGCGTGCGCAGGGCGGTGTACCACGCGCGCCCGTGCTGCTTCGGGGCGCCGACCAGCTCGCCCGGCGCCGGGCCTGGCGTGACCTCGACCGTGCTGAGCACGCTCCAACCCGGGTGGAGCGCGCCGACCGCCCCCGCGGTGACGACGGGCCCCGCAGACGGGCCGGCGCCGCAGTACGCGCACGGGGCGCCGGCAGCGGGCAGGGGCGCGGCGCAGCGAGAGCAGGTCACGGTCGCCTCACGACACGCGCGACCCTTTATGCGGCGGGGTTGGGAAATCCAACGCCGCCGGGTGATGGGGCCGCGCAGCACAGGAGGCCCCATGGCCGACGACGACTTGAGCCCAGAGACCGAAGCGGCGCCCCGCCCCGCCACCGGCAACCCCTCCATTGGTGTGAATCCCCTGGTTCGCCCTAGCGATCTGGCGGTTCGCCCGGGGTTCCGCAACCCGCCCAACAAGGGCACCGCCGCGATGAAGAAGCCCCGTAAGAAGAAGTAGTCACCGGGTGCACACGTCGGTCGACCGGTCGAAACCGTAGGTATCGCCAACGTTGTTGGTGCACTTCAGGCCCTCCTGGCAGTCGGCGTCGGTGTCGCAGTCGCCCTGGCCCTCGTCGCACGGGCAGCCGGGGCTGCAGTAGGCGCCGCTCCCCGGCGCGCCCGCGTGGCAGTCGGCCTTGCAGACGTCGGTGGACGGGTCGAGGCCGTACGTCGCGCCGACGTTCATCACGCAGACGAGCCCGTCACCGCACTCGGCGTCGTTGTCGCAGTCGCCCTGGCCCTCGTCGCACGGGCACTCCGGGCTGCAGTACGCGCCGTCGCCGTTGACCAGGCTGGACGCGCAGGTCGGCTCACACACGTCGGTGGACGCCTCGAACCCGTACGTCGCGCCGACGTTGGGCGTGCACGACAAGCCGGACCCGCACTCGGCGTCGTTGTCGCAGTCGCCTTCGCCGACGTCGCACGGGCAGTCAGCGGTGCAGAACACGGCGTCCCCCGGGGCGCCGTCGTGGCAACCATCGGCGTCGAACGCCCACACCGAAGACGTGGTCACGCTGTTGCCGTCGTCGACCTCCACGTACCACTCGTAGGCGCCGTTGTCGGCGTCCGGCCACGGCAGCTCGGCGACGTCGCCGGCGGCGACCGTCACTTCCCCGATCACCGGCCACGCGCGCTGGCGGAGGTCGACCTCGAGCACGAAGTCGCTGTTGTCGTCGGTCTCCCAGGCGTCGAGCGTGGGCGAGTAGGTCTGCACGTGCACGGTGCCGGCGGACGGCGAGAAGGTGAGCACCCGCATCCAGCCGTCGCCGCCGCGCGGGCGGTCCTGGTAGTCGGCGAGCAGCGTGTGCACGGTGCCCGCGGCGCTGACGTCGGTGCGGCGCGCTTCGCCTTGCACGTGCCCGGCGAGCATGAGGATCAGGTTCGGGTGGTCGGCGAGCGCCGCGTAGGTCAGGCGGCCCTGGTTCTCCCACGACGCGTCGGCGCCGAGCAGCCGGTGCGACACGACGATGGCGTGGTGGTCCTCGTAGGTCGACAACAAGCCGCTGGCCCAATCGAGCACGTCCGAGCTCGCGTTGGCGTCGTACTCAAGGTGAACGACGAGGTACCACGAGCCCCCGGCCTGGAAGCGCTGGTAGCTGTTGTCGTTGTTCTCGCCGTAGTGGCCGCCGTAGTAGGCGCGCCCGGCGAACCGCTCGACGCCGAACGTCTCGTTGTAGAGACTGGTGTCACCGTTCGGGTCGCCGCGCGGCACCTGGTCGTGGTTGCCGACGGCCACCGCGAAGGGGATGCCCTCGTCGAGACCGGTCAGGGCGGGATCCTCGAGGGTCGCCATCGCGGCGTCGGCGTTCGCCCACTCTTCCCGGACGTCGCCGTGCTCGACGCAGTCGCCGAGCTGGGTGACGAACGCGACGTTGCGCGCTTCGCGCTGCGCGGCGATCCACTGGGTCTGGGCGTGGAAGGTGTCGACGGTGAAGTCGTCTTCGCACGCGCAGGTGTACCACTGGGTGTCCGGCAGCGCGATCAGGGTGAAGTCGTCGCCGGCCCCGGAGATCGGGCGGCCGCGGAACCGGACCGTGAGGGCGTCGTCGTCGGCGTCGTCGACCTGGACGGCGAGCACGGGGGCTTCACCGAGCGTCGCGCCAGCGGACGGACCGACGAGCACCGGCGCAGACGCCGCGGCTTCGCTGCACGAGCCGCCCCAATCCGGCGACGTCTCGTCGCCCGAGAGCACGCCGTCTTCGCAGTGCGACGCCCAGCAGACATCGTGGCGCACCGGCATCCCGAAGTTGGCGCCGTTGTTCGAGCCGCAGACGGCGCCGGCGCCGCACTCGGCGTCGACGTCGCAGTCCCCTTCGCCGATGGCGCAGGGCGCGCCGAGGTCCGAGCAGAAGTTGCTGTCCCCGTTGGCGCCGCCATCCGACTTGGTGCGCCCAGTGTCGACGTGGGGATCCTGTTCGAGGGACATGCCACTGTCGACGTTGACAGCGCAGCTGGTGAGCAAGGCGAGCGCGAGGAGGGAGCGCGGGGCGGACGCGCAAAGGTGGCGGGGGAGCGACATGGGCGCCTCGGTGGGTTGGTGCGCCTAGGGACGCCCGGTGCCAACGCCGCCGGACACGACGCGCGATCCGCCGGTGATTCCGCACGATGGGGTGGTCACCGGCCCGCCGCAGCGAGCGCCTCCTGCAACGTGAGCCCCCACCGGTCCTCGACGTCCGCGGCCAGCTCCGAGGCAGGCTGGTCCAGGACGTCCATCCCCCACAATCGAACGCTGCCATCCCAGCTCCCGGTCGCCAGGATCCGCCCGTCCGGGTGGAAGTCCACGCTGGCGACGCGCCCCTCGTGCCCGGACAGGATGGCGCGCAGGTTCCCCTCACGGTCCCACACCCACGCGGTGTGCTCGGCGCCTCCCGCCGCGATCCAGCGCCCGTCGGCCGCCACCGCCACGTCGAACACGCGCCCGTGGTCGAACGGCGCCCCCCAGCGCTCGACGCCGTCCGCGTCGTACGACCCGACCGCGCTCGGCGTCGCGACCACGAACCGGCCGGCGTCGTCGACGTCGGCGGCGATGGCGTCGGGGACGGTCCACCCGGGCCCGCACCGCAGCGGCGCGTCCAGCAACGGCACCACACGCCCGCCGGACCCGAGCAAAACGTGGTTACGCCCGTTGGGGGACGACGCGGCGTCATACCACTCGAGCGCTGGGCAACCTTCGACGGGCGCGTGGTGGCCTCCCGAGACGCGCTCCGGTGGTGCGACCAGGAACCCGAGCACCACGAGCGCGTCGCCCACGACCACCAGGCGGCGCCCCGGCATCCCCACCGTCGCGTCCGACAGCGCGCGGCGCGGTTGCCCGTCCAGGGACAGGCCGACCGGCTGCCAGGGGGTCTCGCCGGTGCCGACCATCACGAACCACGCGGTGTCTCCGGCGGGGCTCCACGCGACCGCCTTCGCGGTCCCGTTCCCGGTGGGGAGGTCGGCCAGCCGCGAGCCCGTGGCCAGGTCCCAGATCACCGCTTCGAATCTACCTTGTCCGGCCGCGAGGCGCTCGCCGTCCGGGGAGAACATCGCGCTGGTTACGCCATCGCTGCCGCGCAGCACGGTCGGCATGAGGACGGCGGGCAGGTGCCACCGCCGCATCCGATCGGACTCGGCGACCCAAACGTCGTCGGGGCCCTCGAAGCGGACGTCGCGGGCCGCGGACACCGGCATGTGCACCACCGGCGTCAGCGCGGGGAGGGCGAGCACGTCGACGACGCCGCGCTCCCCGACCGCCGCGACCCTGGCGCCATCGGGGGAGACGATCAGGCGCCATGCGGGTCCGTCGAGGGTCACCTGGGTCGACCGCCCGGTGTCGAGGTCGACGGCCATCAACGCGCCCTTGCTCCCCCCCACCACGACGAGCTGGCCGTCCGGGGTGCGTTGCGCCGTCACCATGCCCGACAGCGCGTCTCGGGTAGCGGACGTCGGCACGTAGCGAGCGGGCGTCGCGCCCACTGGGGCACGGCCGATCTTCCCGTCCGCGCACAGCACCGCCCAGTCACCCGTGGACGTCAGGTCGGCGCCCGGCAGCGCCCACGGCGCTACCCCCGCTGGTTCGGATCCGGGGCACAACCGCGCTGCGAGGTCGTTGAGGAGGGTAGGGGTGACCGGACCCCACACCGCGGGATCGATGACGACGCCGCGGGTGCCCGCGAGCCCGAACGTGCCGAGCCCACCCCGCGTCGGCAGCCCGGTCTCGAGGTCCAGCTCGAAGATGGTCCCGTCCCGCTCGATGAAGACCTGGTGACCCTCCACGCGGATGTCGGACGCTTCGGCGCGCCAGACGACCGATCCGCGCCGAACGCGCGTCAGCGTCCCACGCGTCGCGCACAAGGCGTCGTCGTTCGCGAGCACGACGACACGCCCGCACCCGGGCAACGACACCTCCTCCATCCGAAGCGCGCGGGGTGTCAGCGCCACCCCGGCGAGAACGCCGCGGGCCACCGGTTGATCCGCTCGCGCGACCGCGTGCCCGGCGAGCACGCCGGCGACCGCCGGAGCGCCCTCGGCGAGGGCGCTCTGCGCCTCGGCGACCAGCGCGGAGGCGAGGTGGAAGTCGGACTCGACGAGCGCCGCTCGGGTCTGCAGCTCGGCGGCGGCGACGCGATCGCGCTCGGTGGCGAGGCTCCACGCCCAGCCGGCCGCCAGCGCGAGCGCACCGGCGCCCGCGAGGCCAGCGACGATCAGCGGCGCCCGCCACGCACGGACGAGCCGCGTCAACAGCTCCCACGGCGTGTATCGGTGGGCCTCGACCCGCCGCCCGTCGAGCCACGCGGCGACGTCCGCTGCGAGGGCGCCGGCGTCCGGGTACCGATCCGCCGGGGTGTCGGCGAGCGCTCGCTCCAGGATGGCCTTGAGCTCCCGCGGCGCGTCGAGCGCGTCGACGTCGGGGCGCTCGCCCCGCTGCGCTCGCGCGAGCACCTCGTCCGAGCTGGCGCCGGCCCGTGGCGGTCGTCGCGACCACAACGTGTAGAGCACCGCGCCGAGGCTCCAGACGTCGGATGGGGGCCCCAGCGGCTCACCGCGCGCCTGCTCCGGGCTCATGTAAGCGGGCGTACCCACGACGCCCCCGCGCGCCGCCGCGGGGTCGTCCAACCGGACGGCGAGCCCCCAATCGACGACCTGCGTCTCGCCGAACGCACCGATCACGATGTTGTCGGGCTTGAGGTCGCGGTGGAGCACTCCTTGGGCGTGCGCGTACGCGATGGCGTTGCAGGCGTCGAGGTAGCGCCGGATCAGCCCGCCGCGGTCGTCGTCGGTGGCGATCCGCGCGCCGAGCGGGCTGCCGCTGAGGAGGCGCATCGTGTAGAAGGGTCGGCCCGCCGCAGTTCGACCGACGTCGTGCACGGTCACGATGCCGGGGTGGTCGAGCGACGCGGTGACGGCCGCCTCTCGTGACAGCCGCTCCGCCAGCTCGCCGTCCCGCAACGACTCCTTGAGGGCGACCGTCCGGTCGAGGCGCGTGTCGCGCGCTCGGAAGACGACGCCCATGCCGCCCCGGCCGAGCACCGCTTGTCGCTCGTAGCGACCGTCGTCGGCCTGCGCGGCGTCGGGTTCGACCGAGGTCCCCGAGCGCAGCACGCCCGTCCAGCCGAGGGTCTCCGGGGCGCCCGGCTCGCTCGCAGGGTCTCCCGTCGGATCCGGGGTTTGGTACGTGTTCATCGGGAGCCGTCTTCGCCCGCGCTCGGCAACACGCGCCCAGGCTCGAGGTCGCCCCAGAACTGGAACTGGCCGGGCATGCGACGAAGCCGAGCTTCGTAGCTCGATCGTAGCGCGTCGACCGGGTCGGGGCCGCCGATCGGGAGCACCTCCAGGCGGTGCACCGGCCGGCTGCTGTCGAGGTACAAGACGAACAAGCGGGCGCCGGTCTTACGGGCGAGCCGGAACGGGTGCGGGGGGAAGCGCATCCGGACGGAGCCGATCGTCAGGAACCTGCTGCGATCCCCGAGGATTCGATCGGGCGACCACCCGTCGGCGTTCGTGTACAGCGCGTTGCCCGACGCGAGCAGCGCCTCGGGGTCGTCGCCGTCGCTGCCGGCGCGCACGTATCGGACGGGCAGCTTGGCCTCGAGCGCGCGGCGCTGCTGCTGACTCCACGCGGACGCTGGCGACAGCGCGTCGTCGGGCATCATGAAGGTGCGCGCGACGACGGGCACCCCGGCGAGCGCGAGCGCGAGCGGCGGGAGCCCGTGCTGACCGAAGTGGGCGACCATCACGATGGCGCCGGGGCCAGCGACGGCCTCCCGCACGGCGTCGGCGCCGTCGATGACGCACCAGCCGTCGAGGCCCGCGCGCGCCAACGACGGGTACGCGGCGGCCTCGGCGCGGGTGCGCCACGCCAACGCGGCGTACGCACGGGCGGCGGCGTGGGCGGCCGCCTCGTCGACGTCGAGCACGTGGCGGATCCGCGCGGCGATCTTGGGGTCGGCGGTGCCCAGCCCGGTCGCGACCCACGACGCGCCGCGTGTGGCGACGGCGGGCAGGCGGTCGGCGAGCGGCGCCCAGCCCCACCAGCCGAGCCGCTTGGAGGCGTGCTCGCCGATCAACGCGCCACCCGGTCCGGGGCGTCGGTCATGGCGGTGGTCGACGGGTGGTTCATGAGGGCCGTACCTTGCCTTCGTGGAGCGCGAACCGCTATCGGCGCGCGCGTTCGCGCGCTGCGACGTGCGTTGCTGCCGGTGCGTCGTCTGGACGCGCGCGCGACGCGGCTCGCACGTCGCGCGCGGGCGCAGCGACCGGTCGACGAGAAGGTCGTGATCGCCGTGGCGCTGTACGAGGCCGCGCGGGGCCGACCTGGCCTCGCACCTCCGTGTGCGCGCGTTGTCGGACAAGGCGGGCGATGTCGGCCGTCGGTGACACCCTGCGCTGGTTCGTGTTCGGGGCGCAGGCCGCGCGGCTCGGATCGCGGGGCCCACCGCGCCTCGCGGAACAGGCGTGCCGGTCGACTACGCCGTCGCGGCGACCGGCTTGAGCACGACCGCGTCGTCGACGACGTCGATGTCGACGTGCCCTCCGCTCGCGAGCTCCCCGAACAGCAGCAGGTCCGCCAGCTTCCGCTTGACGTGCTCCTGGATGACGCGCGACATCTCTCGCGCGCCGAACTCCGGGTTGTAGCCCTTCTTCCCGAACCACGCCCGAGCGGCGTCCGTCGCGGCGATGGTGACCCGCCGCTCGACGAGCTGCGCCTCCAGCTCGAGCAGCACCTTGTCGACGACCTTCAGGATGACCGGCTCCGGCAGCCCGGCGAACGACACGACCGCGTCGAGCCGGTTGCGGAACTCCGGCGGGAACAAGCGCTTGATCGCGGCCTCGGACTTGCCGGCGTTGACCGCGGCGTCCCCGAAGCCCACGCTGCGGCTCGCCGCCTCGCGCGACCCGGCGTTCGTGGTCAGGATCAGCACCACGTTGCGGAAGTCGGACTTCCGACCGTTGTTGTCGGTCAGCGTGGCGTGGTCCATGACCTGCAGCAGGATGTTGAAGATGTCCGGGTGGGCCTTCTCGATCTCGTCCATGACCAGCACGCAGTGCGGGGTCTTGTGCACCGCGTCGGTCAGCAAGCCACCCTGGTCGAACCCGACGTACCCGGGCGGGGCGCCGATCAGCCGGCTGACCGTGTGCTTCTCCATGTACTCGGACATGTCGAAGCGCAGGAACTCGACGCCGAGCGCGTGCGCGAGCTGGCGGGCGAGCTCGGTCTTGCCGACGCCGGTGGGGCCCGCGAACAAGAAGCACCCGGTGGGCTTGTGCGGGCTGCCAATGCCGGCGCGCGCCATCTTGATCGCGGTGCTGACGGCCTCGATCGCCGGATCCTGCCCGAAGATGACCCGCCGGAGATCCTCCTCGAGGTGGCGCAGCTTGTCGCGGTCCTGCGTGGAGACGGACTTCGGCGGGATGCGGGCGATGCGCGCGACGGTGTCTTCGACGTCCGGCACACCGACGTCGGTGCCGCCGCGCAGGTGCACGGCCGAGCCGACCTCGTCGAGCACGTCGATCGCCTTGTCGGGAAGCTGACGGCCCGTGATGTGCCGCGCGGCGAGGGTGGCGCACGCGTCCACGGCGTCGTCGGCGTACGTGACCTGGTGGTGCTCGGCGTACCGGGAGACGAGGCCGCGCAGGATCGTCGTGGCCTCGTCGACCGATGGCTCGAGCACGTCGATCGTCTGGAAGCGGCGGGCGAACGCCTTGTCCTTGCCGAACGACGACCGGAAGTCTTCGTGCGTGGTGCTGCCGATGCAGCGCAGGTCGCCGTTCGACAAGCTCGGCTTGAGGATGTTCGAGGCGTCCATCGAGCCGCCGGACGTGGCGCCGGCGCCGATGACGGTGTGGATCTCGTCGATGAACAAGACGGCGTTCTTGTCGCCTTCGAGCGCGCTCACGACCTTCTTGAGCCGCTCCTCGAAGTCGCCGCGGTAGCGGGTGCCGGCGAGCAGCGCGCCCATGTCGAGCGCGTAGATGCGGACCTCCTTGAGCGTGTCGGGCACCTCGCCGAGGTGGATCCGGCGGGCGAGGCCCTCGACGATCGCGGTCTTGCCGACGCCGGAGTCGCCGATGAACAGGGGGTTGTTCTTGCGCCGGCGGCCGAGCACCTGGATGGCCCGCAAGACCTCGGCGTCGCGGCCGATGAGCGGGTCGATCTTGCCGTCGGCGGCGCGTTGCACGAGGTCGGCGGTGTAGGCGGCGAGCGCGTCGTCGGCGACGGGGGCGGCCTCGGCGTCAGGGCCGGTACCCACCGGGGCGCCGCGATCCGTACGACCTTTGCCGTCTTTGCGGGTGCCGTGGCTGACGAACGCGGTGACGTCGACCCGGGTGACGCCGTGCTCGGCGAGCAGGCTGACCGCCGGGCAGTCCGTCTCGCTCAGCAGCGCGATCAACACGTCGGTGCCGGACGCGGGCTCCTTGCGGACCCGCTGCGCGTGGCCGATCGCGCGCCCGAGCACGCGGCGCACGCCAGTGGTCTGCTCGGGCTCGTGGCCGTCCTCGTCGACGGTCGGGAGGTCGGCCAGCAGGGCCTCGACGGCCTTCTCGAGCGCGCCGAGGTCTGCGCCGCACGCGGCCAGCGCCTCCCCCGCGGACGGGTCGTGCAACAAGCCGTGGAGGATGTGGTCGAGGGTGAGGAGCTCGTGGTGAAGGGCGCGGGCTCGCTCCACGGCCATGCCGAGCGCGATCCGCAATTCGTCGGTGAGCATCTACTCGGGCTCCATGGTGCATTGCAGGGGGTGACCGTTCTCGCGCGCGACCTTGAGCACCTGGTCCACGCGAGTCTCGGCGATGTCCTTGGTGTATACGCCAGCGACGCCGACACCGGACTTGTGGATGGACAACATGATGCGCGTGGCGGCGGCTGGACCGTGCCGAAACACGGTTTCGAGCACGAACACGACGAACTCCATGGTGGTGTAGTCGTCGTTGTACAAGAGGACCTTGTACATCCGGGGCTTCTCGACCCGGGTGCGGGTCTTGGTGTCCCCTTGCTCCTTGGTGTTGCGCTGCGTCATGTACGAGGCTCCGCTCTGCGGACGGGACCTAACCGACCGGCGCCGCGCGCCGCTCCGTGTGGGCACCGACGCCCCGGTCGGGAAGCGCCGCACGCGTCGCGAAACGTCGCGGCTTCAGCGCAGGTCGACGTCGACGACGACGGCTTGGTGGTCCGAGCAGCGGTCGTCGAGCACGCGGGCGTCGACCGGCACGACGTCGTCGGTGGTGTAGACGAAGTCGACCCGCAGCGGGACGACGTCGAGGAACCGGATCGTCGGCCCGAACCCGGTGCCCGCCTGCTCGAACGCGTCGTGCAGGTGGGCGCGTAAGGCGGTGTGCAAGGCGGCGTCGCGGGTGCTGTTGAAGTCCCCGGCGATGACGGTGGGGTGGGTGAGCTGCTCCAGGCGGGACCGCAGGACGGCGGCCTGAGCGCCCTGCGCGCGCGCGGTGGCCTCGCCGCGGCGGCCGAGCGCGAGCAGATCGTCGGGGTCGCCCGTCGCGAGGTCCCGGACGCCCGTGCGGAGCTCGCTGGCGGCGAAGCGGTAGGGGACGAGGTGCACCGCGATCACGTTGAGCACGCGGTCGCCGTCCGCGGCCTCGGCGATCACGAAGCGCCACGGGTCGTCGTCGAGGTACCGCTTGGGGCTGCCCCACCGGAGCGACCACACGTCGCCGCGCGCGCATACGGCGAGGCCGCCGTGGCGGGCGTCTCCGGTGCCGAGGTAGTCGGCCTGGATGCACGACATCGGCGTGGCGGCCTGCAGGTGCGCGAGCTCGTCGGCGGACAGCTCGAGCAGCACGAGCACGTCGGGATCCTCGCGCTCGATGGCGGCCGCGGCGCACGCGGTCGGGTCGTCGGTGGACGGCGTGCCCCACAGCCGTCGCAGGTTCCACTCCATGACGCGGATGGGCGCGCCCTCCGGCGACACCCCCCGGCCCGCCCACCCCGGGACCCACGTGACGACGCCGATCATCGTGGTGACCGCGAGCAGCGCCGGCGGGGTGCGGCGATCCGGCACCAACGTCCACACCCCGAACGCGAGGCTGACGAACGCGGCGTAAAAGTACGGGAGGAACGTGATCGCCGCCGAGACGGTCGCGGGTGGGTCGCGCAGGGTGCGCCCGGCGCCGTGCACGCTGATCAACACGACGAACAAGACGACGAGCACGGCGACGAGGGCGGCGCCCCAGCGGCCCCCGCGGACGGCGGGCGGCGGGGGTGGGGTTGCCGGTAGGCTCGGCTCCGGGTCGGACACGCGCGCTCTCGAGCGGGGTTGTGCTCCGGTAACCGCGCGGCGCGGCGCGGGCGTTGCAGCGTCTTGGCAGCCGATGGTCGCGCCGCGGTGTAGATCGTCGTCGGAGGACCGCATGAACAGGCTCGTCTTGGTGGCAGGGGTGCTCGTGGCGTCCGTCGCGTGCGGGATCGGGGACGCCGGCTTCACCGCGGGCGCCGGCACCGAAGGGGGCTACATCTCGGGCGCCCCCGCGCTGGCGTTGTCGGTCGAGGAGATCTGGCTCGCCGAGGTCGGCGACGGCCAGACGGTCTCGGACGACCTGTTGGTGCGCAACGACGGCGACGCCGACCTCAAGCTGTACTCCGCCTCGGTCATCGACGACGGCGGAGGGGCGTTCTACGCCGACGAACAAGAAGGCAGCGACGTCACGCTCGCGCCCGGCGACGAGGTCGAGGTCACCGTGGTGTGCACGATGAGCGGCGACGCGCGCGTCGACGGCGTGCTGCGCTTGGACTCGAACGACCCGACGCGGCCCACGCTGGACGTGCCGCTGATCTGCTCGCCGATCGGCTGGGTCGAGGACACCGGCGCCTGATCACCGTCGGCGACGAGGTCGAGGTCGAGGTCGAGGTCCCGCGGTTCGGCTTCGTGAAGCGGCGCGCCGACGGCTCGGTCGACTTCGTGTCGCCGCTGCCGTGCCCGTTCAACTACGGCTCGATCCCGGGCGCGTTGGGCGGGGACGGCGATCCGCTCGACGCGGTGCTGCTCGGCGCCGGGCTGCCCCGCGGCGCGCGCGCGCGCGCCGTCGTCGTCGACGTGGTGTGGTTCACCGACGAAGGCGCGATCGACGACAAGCTGGTGTGCGTCCCGGTCGGTGTAGCGGACCCGGGGCGGGCGGCGGTGCGTTGGTTCTTCGCCGTCTACGCCGTCGCCAAGCGCGTGCGGGCGCTACTGCGCGGCCGCCGGGGCGCCGTCCGGTACGACGGGGTCCGGCCCGCGCGGCGGTGAGGCGGGCTTCGGCGCGGGTCGGGCGGGCCTGGACGGCTTCGGGGCCAACAGGCGCGCCGGGGTGGCGCGCCAGCCGGTGCGCGGCGCGAATTCGCCGGGCTTGAGCGGGAGGCGCTTGACCAGCCGGTACCGTTCGGGAACGCCGAACGCCATGCCGGGCGACGCGTCGACGATCGTGGCCCAGTGCTGTGCTTGGACAGCCGCTTTGATGCGCGCGACGTCGGCGTGGAACGGCCCGCCCTCGTGGTCGACGTCCCACAACGCGATCAGGTGGAACGACGGTTCGTGGCCCGCTTGGACCGGGAGCCACGGCGCGTACGGCGACAACACGGGGCCCGGCATGTCGCGCAGCATCGCGACGACCTGCTCGCCCTTCTCGACGTCTCCCGGGCGCGGCGACAGCTTCTCGACCTCGATCCGGGACGCGCCCCACGCGATCTGCCCGACCGCCGCGACCACCGCCGCGGACGTCCACCACGGGCCACGTGCGCGCGCGAGCGCGGCGCCGCCGACCAGGCAGAAGGTCCAGTGCATGGGCATGAACACGTTGATGAACCCGCCGTGGTGCCCGCGCATGAGCGCGCCGACCACGAGCGCGCACGACGCGAGGCCCACCCCGAGGATCCAGCGCGGCGCGACCTTGGTGCGCCCCCGCGTGAGCACCGCGACGACGGTGCCCAGGCCGACGACCAGCGAAGCGAGCCCGAGCGCGCTGAACCCGATCCCGAACCGACCGATGCCGGGCACCGGCTGGATCCCGATCGACACCAAGGCGTGCGTGACGTGGACCATCGGGTCCATCTCGTCGACCGATGGGGTTGGCAGCCACGAGATCGGAGGATCGAGCTCGACGAACAGCACACACGCCACCGCGGCGAGCGCGATCGGCAGGTACCGGCCGACCCGGCGGATCGGCGCATACCGCGGGGCCGTCCACCACAACCACGCCGCTCCGACCGTCACCGGAACCGGCAACGCCCGCGTGAGCTCCCACGGCGTGCCGGGGAAGATGCGGGCGCCGTTGGTGGGGTGCGCGCCTGGGACCGACAAGATGTACGCCACGAACCGACCATCCGTCGCCGCCTGCATCAGCAGGGTGAACAACAGGCCGGGCGCCGCGGCCGCGAGCCCGAACCGCAGCGCCGACCGCCAGCCGTCGCGCGCCCACAGCCCGAGCGCGAGCGGCACCCCGAACGCGGCGGCGTTGTGCTTGACGGTGAACGCTGCGAACAACAACAAGCCGCCGACCACCTCGAGCGCGGCGCCCCCGCGGGCTGGCCGGTCGCCGACCACGGCCGCGATCGACCACCCGAGCAGCGCGAGGGCGAGCGTGTCGGCGCGCACGAGGTCGTAGAACGCGCCCGAGTCCGGGTACGCCAACAAGAACGCCGCCGCGGACGCCACCCCCCACGCCGCGGCCCGCGAGCCGGCGGGCGCCACCCGCGCGACGGCGACCGCCAGCGCCGCCGCCGCC